>MGAO01000017.1 GCA_001788215.1 Candidatus Roizmanbacteria bacterium RIFCSPLOWO2_01_FULL_40_14
ATTAAACCGATCATATCGTTTCTTTCCTGCGCAAGAGAGGCAGTGCAGAATATATAAGTAATGCAATTAAAATTCCTTCGCTTACCACTGTTGTCGCGGCGGCGGCGGGTACACCGAACTGAGGAATGAATATAATATTGAGCACTATGTTGCATATCATACCAACAGCGTATATCCAAACCAACTGCCACTGTTTATTTTGAGCAATTAAATACCACATGAAGACCGACGAGAGAAAAAAGAGGGGAAGAGAAGCCATCAATATTCGAAAGGGAATAATAGAGGGAGCAAATTCGTCTTTCACCAATACCAAAAGAGGAGCACTGATAATCCCGCCTATCAATCCAATAAGAGAAAGAGTACCTAATATATATAATGATTTAGTAATAAGACGCTTTGATTTCTGATGATCATAAATAACACTCAGTAAAATAGGGTACACGGCATTCATAAAAAACGTCGGAATCGTGAGGGCAAATTCGAAAAACTTTGAAGCGAGTCCATAAATACCAACCTCTTCTGTCGTTCGATAGAGCGTCAGAATAAATACATCTGCTCGAAAGTGGATCACGCTAAACACCAACGTTAATCCCAGAGGAAGTGAAAGCAACAAGAGGGATTTACCCAAACGTATCTGCTCTATCCAGTTAATATCTTTCCAAGATGTTAACGATTGTGAAAGAAAATAGCCCGCAATTACCGTTACCACCCCGCCTGCTACATAGCTACTCACTAACAATACAATGGAAGCTTGAGCACGAGATAATAATATTATTAACGATAGTATGGTAATGCTTCCCAGCGCTGAAGCAATTGTTGCCTTATCATAGCGTAGATGTTTTTGAAATAACGCGTTAAATGACGTAGTTAACCCTACAGTGATAATAGTCGGCGAAAGAATAATGATACCCAATTTCACTAAGGGAGAGAAACCACCATTCGTTTCCGGATAAAACGGCAAAAATGAAATAATCGCTAAAGCTATAAATATCAGAAGAATTCCTAATACGACGCGTATGCCCACCGTGCTCGCAATATGGAGTTTTTTATGCGTATTTTCCCGTAAAAATAAGGCATTCATGCCGAAATCGATAACTAAATAAAAAAGGACGATATATGAAAATATTTTAGTAAAATCTCCATATCCCACCGCACCATACTGTCGAGCAATAAGAATGGTAATAAAAAATGTCGTTGCAGAAGCGATACCTTTCGATATGAGCTGCGCAATAGTATTTCCCGCAATTTTCAATTTAAGAGACATAAGAAGATTGTAGCACGGAAACCATCATTTATGAGGACTTTTGCGGGGAAAGACTTCCGCTCATACGGTCATTAAAATGTGGAATACTGGGCAATTCGGTCGTATCGGTTGGTGATAAAGGCCCGCCTGCCGGCGAGGTAGGTTGAGAAACGGGTGATACCGGTCCTGTTTGATTTAATTTCGGCGATTCAGGTATATCTTTATTCGTATCCGGCGAGGCAGGTAATCCGTTTATTCCGAGTGTGGTGGGAGCAGCGCCGCTCATTGCATCAGAAAGAGAGGCGTCTTTTTCGGGAAGATCCATCGTTAATCCTCCTACCAGGTTACCGTCCGGTACCTGGCCCGCTGCAGGCGGTTTTCCTTTATTTGGCTCTTCGTTCAATATTGTAGAAGACTTGTTTTGATCGGATTCGCCTTTCTGCGGGAGCACTGTGGCTTTTGGGGTTGTTCCTGATGATAATTGTGTAGATTCATTATTAACGGTCGTATCCTGATCATCAGGTGAAACTTCGTCTGAATTGGTTTTCGCTGGTGATGAGGGAGCTGGACGACGCGTAGTAAATACAAAGTCATTTGTTTCTGGATCAAAATCGATAACGATTGTATCTCCTTCTTTTATATCTCCCTTAATTAACATGGTTGAGATAGGATTTTCAACCAATCGCTGTATTGTACGTCGTAAAGGGCGGGCACCATATATAGGATCAAATCCAACAACCGTCAACTCTTCTTTTACCGCGTCAGAAATTTCAATGGCCAGTTCTTGTTCCTCCAGTATCTGCCGCAATGATTCAATCTGCAACTCTACAATGGCAAGCATATGCTGAGCAGTTAAGGGTCTAAAGACAATGACTTCGTCAAATCGATTCAACAGCTCTGGTTTGAAAAATTTTCTCAATTCTTCAAGAAGTTGTTCAGTCAGCATCATAAATTTGTTTTCAAATGCTGCATCTTCCTTACTAGGTTCATCTTTTTTCATGACGACCGGAGCATTATTTCCCGAAAGAAGAGCGGATAATTCCTGTTTCTGCCAGGATTGGTTTGGCTTTCTCTGCCAAACAGATGATCCTACAATAATCATCTCAACTCCGTTAGGGGTAAATACGTGGCTGTCCCATGCTTTGGTAGAAGGTATCTCTTCCGGCTGATCTTGTTTTTCTTGACTTGCGTTCGGCGAGGCAGGCTGCTCCTGTGGTAATTCGCTACTGTTGTAAACAGGAGGTTGTTGAGCAGGTTGACTTTGAGTGTTTACAGCAGGAGTAACGGTTGATTGGTCTTGTCTAAGATATTCTTCTTTTGCAAATGTTTTCCATACCGTGTCCTGCTGACCTTCACGTATCCACACCCGACTACCCAACGATAAAATTTCTGTTTCTGATGGGCTTACAGCATGTGTCTCCCATTCTGCGGTCGGCAACTGCTGTTCTGGTTTGTCAGGCTCTGCATTTAAAACGGAATGGCCCTTAAAATAATCAATCAACGATATAGTCTTCCATTCTTTTGCCGTCGTGGATGTCCGCTGCCAAAGCCGATCTTCTTCCGTGATCATCTCAGCACCGGATGGAAGCACCACATGCGTATCAAATGATTCAGTGGGAAATTTCTGATCGAGAGAAAGCGCATCGTAATTGAGTAATTTCTGACCTGCAAAATAATCAGAAATTGATTTTTTTGTCCAGGGTGTTGGTGTCGGTTGTTTCGTTTGATCCAACTGCCAATAGTCTTTCCCGCGGGTAACGATCATGCGCCCGGTCGGAGTAACCACATAGGTGCCAACCGTATTGTCCTGTTTTTTGGGTACATGCAATTCACCGACCTGCATTTCGTCAATAAGCGTTTTCTGAATGAGACCGGTACCTATGTTTGATGTACAAATGAGAATCGTGTTTTTAAATGAAATCGTACGCCCTTTATTATCGGTCAGTCGACCATCGTCTAGGATTTGAAGAAGAATATTAAATACGTCCGGATGGGCCTTTTCAATTTCGTCCAACAATACGACCGAATAGGGCTTTCGGCGAACGGCTTCGGTAAGTTGTCCACCCTCTTCATAACCAACGTATCCGGGAGGCGCACCAATCAGTTTGGCGACCTCATGCTTTTCCATATATTCCGTCATATCAAGACGTACCATCATATCGGGCGATCCAAACAATTCCTCAGCAAGTACTTTTGCCAGCTCTGTTTTACCTACACCGGTTGGACCCATAAAAATAAATGATCCGATTGGCCGTTTGTGTGAAGAAAGCCCGGCCCGACCACGCCGAACTGCTTCTGATACCGCAGCCACCGCTTGTTCCTGATCAATTAATTTCTTGTGAATAACATCTTCAAGGTTTACGAGCTTTTCACTTTCTGACTCCGTGAGCCGCGCAATCGGAATACCGGTCCAGCGTGAGACAATCTGCTGAATCATGGCAGGAGTAACTTCTGTTGTCGATGTTCCTTTTTTGACTTCATATTCCTGCTTTTTTGCCTCAATATCTTTTTTGAGCGTCTCGAGTTTCTTTTCAACCGACTGGGATTTAACCGCATTGTTCTGCTGTTTTGCATCGGTGAGTTCTGCATCCTGACGTTTTACTTCTTCTTCAAGACTTCTTATTTCTTCCGGAAGAGAAATAGCGGGCATGCGAACAGCGCTGGCGGCTTCATCAATCAAATCAACCGCTTTGTCAGGCAAGAACCGGTCACCGATATACCGAGAAGAAAGTTTTACTGCGGATTTAACTGCATCGTCGCTAATGGAAACCTTATGAAATGCTTCGTATTTATCTTTGGTGCCTCTGAGCATTTCAACAGCTTCATCCGGACTTGGTTCATTAATCAAAACGGGCTGAAATCGTCTCTCAAGCGCCCGATCCTTTTCTATATATTTACGGTACTCGGTGATTGTAGTGGTACCAATCGTCTGCATTTCTCCCCGGGCAAGAGAAGGTTTTAAAATATTTGATGCGTCCATCGCGCCGCCTGAACCTCCGGCACCCACCAAATTGTGCAGTTCGTCGATAAATAAAATGATTTGACCTTGTGATGCTTTTACCTCATTAATCAGTGCTTGAAAGCGTTTTTCAAATTCTCCCCGTTGGGATGCACCGGCAAGCATACCGGTTAGATCAAGAGAAAGAATACGCTTATTTAATAATGGTTCAGGAACGTTTCCCTGGACAATGCGAATGGCCAATCCTTCAACGACGGCAGTTTTTCCAACACCCGCATCACCAATAAGTACCGGATTATTTTTGTTTCTTCGAGAAAGGATATGCATGATGCGCTCAATCTCTTTCGAACGAGCGATAACGGGATCAAGCTTGCCTTCCTGCGCCATCTGCGTCAGATCTGTAGCATATTCACTAATTGCACTTTTGGCTTGTTTTTCTTCTTCTCCTTCTTTTTTAATGCCAATTTTCTTCTTGAGCACGTCTGATGTAATTCCTTTTTTCGCCATAAGTTGTGCGGCAAGCCCTTCTCCTTCTTCTGCCAGCCCGAGCAGAATGTGTTCAGGAGAAATAAATTCATATCCTAATCGGCGCGCGATCGGGAATGATAACTCAAGAACTTTTTTGACCCTCGGTGAAAATTTCGGTGATTCGACTGCATTTCCCGGTTTAAATGACTTTTCTATCTCTAGGACAAATTCCGTCGGTACCACCTTAAGATCTGAAACCAATTGATAAATACCAGAATCTTGCATCAAACCCCACAAAACGTATTCGGTATCCACCATCGGCACTTTCAGTTCTTTTGCTTTGGTAACGCCTGAAACAAGCGCTTTATTAGATCGTTGGGTCAATCGTGATAATACGTCCATACCTGCCCGTTTTTGAAGGGGTGTTTTATCTTGTTCTTGCTCCAGGGCGGGGGAAGGGGTAGAGGATTGCGTGCTTTGATTCGCCGGTACCGCGTTTGCTTGAACAGTTTCTGTAGTCGAAACGGACGAGGTAGTAGTTGACGGTTGCGAATCAGTCGACTGACTTGGATCAGCGGGTGGAGTATCCGAAGAACTACCCGATGTTGTATTGGGGGTAGGACTTTTTGAAAAATACCGACCAACGTTAAATAAACTAGCAGCCATTGTGTGATTTAGTATAGTAAACGGAAAGAGGGCGTGTCAAGTAAAAATGAAGACTAATTATAATTCCTGCTCAAGAGTCGAAACTTCTTCATTCAATGTAGAAAAATTACTTGCTTCAACGTCTTCTTCAAGAGCCGTAACTTCATCTGAGGAAGAAACTGATTCAAGCTCTTCAACAGTCGGATCTTCTTGTAAAACTGCCGTTGGAGATGCAACAGGTTCAGCAGGAGCGGGAGTTATCAGTACGTCGGGTTGAGGTTGGGATTTTTGATACATACTAAACAGTAAATAACCTCCAATAGCAGCAACAACAGCCAAAATAAATACGAGTAAAAACACTAATTTACCACTCCCTCCTTTATGTGATGCATCTTCTGTTGTCGGCATCGTTTGAGACGGTGGTGGCGTACCCGGTGTAGAGGGTATCGTGTTTAACGGAGAAGTTTGCATAGTCGGTGACTGCATCGAAGGTGTAGACGATTGTGCCATTGAAGAGGCTTGTGCCTGATGTGAAGATTGCATATCAGTAGAACTCTGAGCAGGAGGTATAGTCGAATTGGTCGATGATGTTGGTGTATCCATATTTGTTTATTTACGGTGTAGTAGTATCCACTTCATCCGTTTGACGCAACGATTTAATTTCCTTCAGAGCATTTCTCAGTGCTTCACGTGCCGCTATTAATTCATCTTGTGCTTCTTTAAAGGCATCTTTTACCGTGACAAACGAACTTGCCGGATTTTCTGATTCAAGAACCGTATTAAGTTGTGATTCAGTGGTCGCAATAAGTGCCTTTGCCGCTGCGACATGATCTGCTGCTGTGTTAACAGAAGCTTGTGCGGCAGATACATCGTGTCCTTCTTCGCTCAATTTTTCGAGGCGTGTATTAAATCGTTCTATAATATGTTCTAATCGAGCAATCGCTGCGTTAAATCTTCTCACAATTTTTTCAAATCGCATATTAGCCACATCAGAAAGATGTTCCATTCTTTTTTCTTTCAACTCTTCTTTCATCGCTTCACGAGTCGCCACTCTTTCCGTCTTTTTTTCCTCCAAGGCTGCCTTACGCTTTTCAAGAGCAGCTTTTTGATCTTCTATGCGCTTTTGACGGATAGCGTCGACTTCTTCTTGCGTGCTTGAGGGAGTAGTAGTTGTCGTATTGGCGGTCTCTCCATCTGTTTGAGCCAATACCATCTCTGCGGATATGAAATAGAGATTGGTACTGAGAATGAGAATAAGAGCAACTCGCTTCATAGTGTAAAATTCAGGATAGGATTTTTTGGCAAAGTTGTCAAGAGGGAGATGTGCCGCGAGTGGGACTCGAACCCACAAGGTTTATTCAACCACAGGATTTTAAGTCCTGCGTGTATACCATTCCACCACCGCGGCGTACTATATATTGTATCGTATTTATGAAGCAGGATCAAGCAAATTAGGCAGTTCTCGTAAGTACATACTCTGCAAACGAAAGAAGAAAACGTGAGGAATCTTTTGTAAGTGACGTTTTTGAAAGTGATTTTTTTGCTTCTTGAATAAGCTCTGATGCTAATTTTTTACATTCTTCGTCGATACGGTATTTTCTTAACTGGTCCCGGACCCACTCAACATTGCGAACTTGTGTTTTTAGTTCTTTTCTATCTGAATATACGCTTAATAATTTCGCCATAAGAAGCGTCAGTTTACCTTCTTCAAGATCTGAATTTGCCGACTTTCCTGTTCGTTTTTCATCCCCAAATATTCCTAATATATCGTCTTGTATTTGAAAAACAATTCCCACTTTTCTGCCATAATGAGAGAGTAGTTCATGTTCCTTAACTGAAGCATTTGCCAGTTTCGCTCCCAGTAACAACGGACGTTCAACGCTATACCGGGCAGTTTTATATTCCATAACTTCCATTACTTTTTGTTCGAGTCGGTCTTTGTCAAAATCATTATTTTTGATCAGATTAAAAACGTTCGATGAAACATCTAAAAATTGTCCGTACATCATCTCTTCTTGTAATGCATACCACTGATCCGACACTTGTTGTGAAAGGAATTTTGTTAGCAAGGTGTTATAAAAAAGCTCATTTGCAAGCGAAAGCGCCAAGTCTCCCACCAAAAGAGCTGTTGGTAATCCATGCTTTTCCACAACCGTAGGCTTTCCGCGCCGCGTCTTTGAATTATCAATAATATCATCGTGAATAATCGCAGAGGTATGAAAGAGCTCAAGCGCCGCTCCAATCTGCCAAATAAGTTTGTCATCTTTCCCTCCAAAACCTTTATATGCCACGTAAAGGAGGGTGGGACGAATCCGCTTTCCACCAAATGCAATTGTATCTTTAATCGCTGAAGTTAACAGGGAGGGTTTTTTACTTTCCAAAAAAGAAGAGAGCTGAGAATCGACGTGATTTTGAACGGTGACAAATAGCTTTTTCATTATCTATTTTCCAAATCTTCTCTGTCTTTTTTGAAATTCAATGAGGGCTTTTTCAAATTCTTCTTGAGTAAAATCAGGCCACAGCGTCTCGGTAAAATACAATTCGGCATACTCAAGTTGCCACAAAAGAAAGCCGGACAACCGTTGTTCTCCTCCTGTTCGAATGAGCAGATCAACATCCGGTTGTCCTGCCGTATCGAGAAGTTTACTGAATTTTTCTGATGTTAAATTCGTAATTCGTCTTGCGGAGCGAGATCTGGCTTCGCCAGATAATTCGTAACTCGTAATTTTTTTGATTGCCCGGATGATCTCGTCTCGCCCTCCATAGCTCAATGCGACATTAACAGTAATTTTGGTATTATTTTTTGTCCTCTCCATCCATTCCTGTGTCCTTTTTTGAATATCTTTGGGAAACATCGCAAGGTTTCCAATAACATTCAATCGCACGTTTTTTTGATGAAAACTATCCACCCGTTTTGCTAAATCATTTCTGAATAAGTTGAGTAAAAATTCTACTTCTTTTTGATCCCGTTTCCAGTTCTCAGTCGAAAAAGCCCAAAAAGTAAGATAGGGGATTCCTTTTTCTATCGCGTAATCGATTAGTGGCTCAATCCGTTCCTCCCCCTCATCGTGACCTAGGAAAACATCCAAACCTTTCTTCCGCGCCCATCGCCGGTTTCCATCCATGATGAAGGCAACGTGTTTTGGTAAGTTATCAGTTGTCAGTTTTCGGTTGTCTGCATGCGATTTCATAAAGAATTACTACAATGATACGTATCACTGTAGTTAACTAGAATAAATGGTTTGCAATAAGATGAGCACCCTGAGATGGATGATTGACGATAATTTTTTTTACCTGTTCAACTGCTTTTAGTTCTTTTATTAATCGATCAACATGTTTCTCTTGCACTATCACATGAATGTCTTGTCCCGTATTGATAGCAAAATAACACTCAAGACCTTCAGCCCGCCATTTCTTCACCAGCTTCATAATTTCGAGTGTCCCGGGAGTCCAATAGATTAAAGACGGAGTAGAGGTAAGCATGATGGCGTGTAACTCTAATGCCTCTAATTCTAGCAACTCTCCAAAGTGTGTGAAGTCTTTTTTCACCAATAATTCTTTACATGTTTTGATTTTATCTTTCATGTGCGTTTTTCTGACAGGGAAAAAAGGACTAGACGCAGCGAGCTTTTGACCTGCACTTGTTGAAACATCTTTCCGTCCAGTACTCACTACGGCAACCACGTCGGCAATATTCCAATAATCAGGTTTGTATAATGAATGAGCATAGGAAGTTTCACTGGTATCTCCATCCAACCATTCAACAAATCCGTCGGGAATTGACCGACAGGCAGATCCTGAACCCTGACGGGCAAGAATTGAGAGTTCTTTTTCAGAAAGATGCAGCGAAGCCGCGTTCGACGCGGCAACAGTTAAAGCAGCAAATCCTGACGCAGAGGATGAAAGGCCTGTCCCTGTTGGAAAATTATTATTCGTAACTACTTTTGCTTTTATTTCAATATTTGCTAGTTTTCTAATTCTGTCTAAATGCTTAACTGCTTTACTTCCCGCAACTTCCTCCTTTTCATTATTAATAGTGATTTCGTCTTTTGTATATTTTTCATCAAACTCAACGGTTGTGGTCGTGGTTAAATCGCTTAAACACATCGAAATGCTTCCATTTTCAGGAAGACGAAGCTCCTCATTTTTCCGTCCCCAGTATTTGATAAAGGCGATGTTTGATGGAGCAATAGCAGTGGATTTCATAATAGATTACTTTTCAATTCTAACACCTGAGGCATTGGGAGAAACATCAATCACTGTGCCACCAACGTGAGTAATTGCATTTGTAACTGCTTTCTTTTTGTCGGAAGAAGCAATCGCAATCATGCAATCTCCGCCACCTGCCCCTGAAAGTTTAGCCCCATATGCTCCAGCTTCACGAGAAGCATAAATCATAGAAGCTAGTTTCGGAATAGAAACTCCAAGCGCAACAAGTAGTCCCTGATTAAAATTCATAAGCATACCGAATCGTTTCCAATCTTGTTTTACCAGTTCTTCTTTTGCCAAATCGACTAGTTCATGAATTTGATTGTAAATTCCATCAACAACACTCGGAAACTCTTTTGCTTTTTCAGAAACCTGATTAATAAGCGTCACCGTATCTGCTTTTACTCCTGAATAACCAATCACCATAGGCAATTCTTTAACTCGCAATGGTTCAATTGTTTTTCCTCCGGTAACAAAGTAGAGTGTTCCGCCATAAATGGCCGCAGCAATATCAAACCCTGAACCTTTCCCTTGAATATCCAAAACCGTTTTGAAAGCAATATTAAACAATTCTTTATTTGAAAGTTTTTTGCCCGTGAGTTCTGAAAGGGCTTTAACAACACAAACAGTAGAAGCTGAAGAAGACCCAAACCCGAATTGGGAAGAAAATTCAGAAGACGTTGTTACCCGAACACCATTTTTGAAAGGATAT
>MGAO01000018.1:0-8723 GCA_001788215.1 Candidatus Roizmanbacteria bacterium RIFCSPLOWO2_01_FULL_40_14
GATTCTTTCCCAACATTCTCTTGAAGCGTTATTTTCTCTTTCAATTGATCAGTTGAAGAAATTAAAAGGGGTCGGTTTGTCCCGCGCCGCCATTATTTCAGCGGGATATGAATTGTCAAAACGGGCAGGAGATGGAAATTCACTCCATGCAATTACATCGATAACTGACATATTACCTGTAATTCAGGAGCTTCGAACAAAAAATCGGGAGCATCTGGTTGCTCTCTATTTAAATGCGAGAAATCATCTGATTGAAAAACAGACAATTTCAATTGGATCTGTTACTGAGGGAATTGTGCATCCGCGTGAAGTATTTTCACCGGCACTCAAATTGAATGCCGTCCACATTATTCTTTCCCACAATCATCCATCAGGTGATCCAAGTCCTTCTCTTGATGATATTGCAATAACAAAACGGTTGATTAAAGCAGGGAAGTTGTTGGGAATTGAACTGCTTGACCACGTGATTGTTTCAAAAGAAAACCACTACAGTTTTCGAGAGGATGGATTGATTTAAGATTTATTTTCCTTATTAGTTAAAAACTTGCTCAAATCGGACCGCGTCTGCCACTACGTATCCATTCGTATTCGTTGTTTGTACTTCAACAAAGCCACTGGTTGGGCTAAAATGATATGTTCCGAGGAGTACCCATTGTCCACCGTTTAGTGTTTGATTCACTGTTACTGTAGCTACAGCATTTGTATGACTAATACGATATGGTACATTGGTGGCTTGTTTAGGATTGCTGACGTATCGTACATATACCCGATATGAGCTACTTGGCAAGCTCGGTGTCCATCGGGCTGATTTTCGCCCTTTCTGATTGTTATTGTCATGTAGATAGTTTGATCCGATATAACCAGTTCCCACAGAGCTTGCTTTCCACGTTCCCACTTTTGTAAATCCGAAACTTACGTTATCGATAGTAACGGTATAAGGGATTGGTGTAGGAGTGGGCGTGCTGGTCGGTGTTGGAGTATTAGTGGGAGTTGGTGTGTTAGTAGGTGTAAGAGTCGCAGTTGGCGCTGTTGAACCAATTCCTATGCTTGGTGTCGGCGAAAAAGCCGGACCCGTATACCCTATATCGACGTTATCTGATACAGACAAGGAAGCCCGCGTTTCTGATGAAAAATTTCCTTCGGAGAGTAATAAAACAATAAATCCAAGCGAGAAGATAGAGAAGAAAAAAAGTTTTTTATTGGTGAATCGAAATACCATAATGATGAAGTTAACAATACTACTATCAAGGTATCTTGTCAATAGGTTTATATTGTTATATCAAACTTTATTTTCCTTCTGGATGGTTTTCCAGTGATAAAGATAGAGGGGAATGCCGACAAGAATCATGGAAATGGCTCCTGAAAATTCACGTTGTCTATTTCTCGTATTTTCTTCTTCCTGCTGTTTTTTCTGCTCTTCCTCGCGTTGTTTTAATTCTTCAGGAGAAAAATTTTCTGTTCCCGGTTCTTTACTGACAGGCGCCGAATAATAGGAGTATTGATCAGCTCCCTGAAAAATATATACTTTCATCCCGAGCTCAACGAGCCGTATGAGACCAATCACCGTTATCAACAAGCCAACAAATGAGAATAAATAAAGATAAAGAAGGCGAATGCTGAATCGTTGCATATATTTATAACATCAGTATACCATGTGATAAAATGTTGGGATCATGAATAATCATCTCGTTTGCCCCCACTGTAAAAAAGAAATTGAAATTTCTGAAGCATTTCGACATCAAATTCAAGAAGAAGTAGGTAAAGAATTAACTGAAAAACATCAGAAGGAGATAGAAGACCTAAGACATAAGATGCAAGAAGAGATACAAAAGAAACTACATAAACAATTTGAAGAAGAACAAGAAGAATTAAAAGAAGAATTAATAGAGAGCAAAGAACGGATCGCGAAATTCAGAGAACAGGAATTGGATCTCCGGAAGAAAACTCGTGAACTTGAAGAACAGAAAGAAGAAATGGCTTTGGAAGTTGAAAAGAGACTATCAGAAGAAAAGAAGCGTATTGAAGAAACGGTGTTAAAACGTGCACTTGAAGAACACAGGTTGAAGGATCTGGAGAAGGAAAAAGTAATCAATGATTTAAAAAAGGCACTCGAAGAAGCGCAAATAAAAGCGGCTCAAGGCTCTCAACAGTTACAAGGTGAAATATTTGAACTGGATATCGAGGATTTACTGCGGACGTCATTTCCCCAGGATTCTATTGAAGAAGTTGGAAAGGGAATAAAAGGTGCGGACGTAAAGCATATTGTTAAAAGTAGAATGGGGAAGCCCTGCGGTGTCATATTGTGGGAAATAAAACGGACAAAAAACTGGACTGACGGATGGATTGATAAACTAAAAACTGATGTGCGAAATGAAAAGGCAAATGTGCCCGTTATTGTGACCACCGCACTTCCGGCGGATATTGAAAATGGATTAGGAATAAAAGATGGCGTCTGGATTTGCTCATTCAATTTTATCTTGCCTTTAGCAATGCTTCTGCGTGATCGTTTACATGATGTGGCAAAAGAACGATTCATACAAAATAACCGAGGGAGTACGACAGATTTGGTTTATGACTACGTCACGGGTCACGAATTTAAACAGCAAGTTGAGGCATTGGTCGAAGTGTTTGCCGAGATGCAGAATCAAGTGCATAAAGAGCGCATTGCCTATGAAAAATCATGGAAGCAGCGGGAAGCACAAGTACGGAAACTATTTTTATCGACGGCATCTATTTACGGCTCCATGCAAGGACTTATTGGTTCATCCATGCCGCAAGTCAGAGGACTGGAACTCGATGAATTAGAGAGCGGGGAGTAGTAGCGGTACTCTTGTTGTTTCATTATGTTTAAAGGACCGTTTTCTTACTCGTTTAATTCGAAAAATGGCACCACAATTCGGATCAGGACAGGCAATATCAGTGTCAGTTGTCATCCAATCATTAGGATGAGTCAGGCGTTGTTTAGCAGGAAGCAGGGGTAGTAGTGCTGCAAGAGGATAGAGGGGAAATGACTGCTTGGGAGGTAACGTTAGATTTTCGCCGCTCAGTTCAAAATAATCTCCCACTTTATGATTACACACCATGTGCATACCGCTTCGGCAGGAAACTACTTCTACCCGTAAATCATAGAGTTCAAATTCATCATGATTATTATTCATGGGGAGCTTCTTGAACGCGCGTAAGCTGATAAGGGTTTGACTGAATGATTGAACCGTCAGGTAATTCTACTAATCTGAAATTCCCCCCAAATTTGGTAGGAACGAGACCAACAACTTTTCCCTCTAGTTGTCCTGCTTGAACAGTATCTCCAACTCCAGGAAGATCGGGATCTAATGGTGTAACTGATACAGTTTCATAACGTCTCATGGTTTTATATATTTAAATCTGTCTTTCTGTAGTTCTTTTGATCCGCGGGTGACGGTTGCGATGCCGACGCCGAGTTTCTCCACAATCTCGTGCTGCGGAATCAGCTTTTTCAGCATTTTTACTATTTGTAACCGTGTCGGAATTTCCTCCAGTTCCTTTGGTGTTAAAATGCCATACAAAAAATCCAACATTTCTCCCCGTGTTTTAAAAGAAAGCAAGGTGTCTGCTAATTCAAATAATTCTTTCTTAAGCTGCATATGAAGATACTAGTATACTAGTAAAATAGTATATTGTCAAGGCGCATTGATAATTTAATACTGTATTCATACTTCACGAACAATTGACAGTGTAAAAGAGAAGTGATGTAATGAGCGTATGCGGTATTACGCTCCCTATCGATTTCTCGTGTATACGATTATTTCGGGAATCTGTCTCTATAGTTTTTTATCGCATGCCTCCATTTCACACGCTCAAAGTATTACTCTATCCTCAGTACAAATTCAAGCGGCAAGTAAAACAGCAACCATTGGAAAAGGGTCTGTCGGACTTTCCGCATTAGCATACGATCAAAACAACAATCCGATATGGAGCGGCGTGACATATGAATGGGGTATAAGCTCTTCAAATTCGGTCGGCTCTCTCAATCCTTTGCAGGGAACGATCAGTAACTTTACACCTTTCAAGACCGGTACGGGAGACGTATTTGTCATTGCCCGTATGGGTAATCAAATGCAGGCTGTTGGTGTACAGATGACGGTTGTTGCTCCTCCGAGCCCTGCCGATATTAGTGGAGATGGAAAAGTAACAGTTACCGATCTTTCAATACTTTTATCAAATTTTGGAAGGGTGAGTTCAGTTTCTATTTCCGGTGATGTGAACGGCGACCGGCGTGTCAATATCCAAGATCTCTCATTGCTACTTTCTAATTTTGGGAGTTGAAAATAAGACGATATGTCAAAAAGAAACATAGCCAGCAAAAATGGAGGACCTGAACATAACGAAAACGATTTTTATTTTGACGATTGTCCTGTTTGCCAAGCGATGAAAAAAGAGGGCATTAAAATGCAACGGGTCGATGACGATTATGATAAGAATTTGTATGAAAACGGATTTAGTATGGCGCCGATTACCAAAAGGCAGGTAAAGATTATTAAAAAGGCAGTAGTGACCAAGTCAAAGAGCTAAACTTTTCAGACTAAACCTTGTCATATAATACGAGCTCCGTTATACCTTCAAAGTGTTTTTTGTTAAATGTAGCCAATTGAAAGAAATTGACAATTGCCGTTGCTGCAACTAATGCATCAGCAAGAACAAGATGCCGGTATTTACGCAATAATTCTCCTGCTTTTTGTGAAATTGTTTTATCAGCGAGAATTATGTTTAACTTGTTTAACAAACGATTTACCTTTTGTCTCTGTTTAAGCTGTGTGATACTTTTCCCTCTCCAAAGTTCAGTAATTGTTACAGATGCTATTGACGGTTGAGAGTCATTTTCAGAAAGGAGTTGTTTAAAAGCAGTTGATTGTTTTGATTGACGAAGATAATCAATGATAATATCGGTATCAATTACCAACCCTCTTGTGTTCGTTTTGCCCATAATTTTTCGAGCTTGTTGTATCTTACTTTTTTCAGATATTGTGAGGGTGAATCTTTTGTCCAATCAGGTTTGTCAGCAATTCTATATGGCATTGTTTGAGGAGTAATATCAACAGGAGAGACAATAAGAAGCCCTTCCCAATCAAATATATTAAGAAGCTCTCCCTTTTTTAGGTTAAGCTTTTTTCTATATTTAGTAGGAACTGTTATAACACCTCTGTCCATTAATTTCACAAGTTCGCCAACTGGCATAGTAGTTTTCATAATATATTCCTTTCTGTAATACAGAATAACAAGTAATACAGAATAAGTCAAATTGAAAAGAAAAACCCTCCTTGCAATGGGATTTATCCCCATTAAAATCGTTTGCGCATTATAGAGTGGTTCTGATTTTGTTGGAGGTTGATAAAGAATGACAAATAAAACTACTGCTGATTCTTAGGATGATATTACTTTACATTTTCACACTCACGTCTACGCCGGCAGGAAGCTCAAGATGCATGAGAGAATCAATCGTTTTAGGAGTTGGTTTCATGATGTCAATCAGCCTCTTGTGTACTTCAATTTGAAAATGTTCTCGTGCGTCTTTATCGACAAAGGGAGATTTATTAACGGCAAATTTTGTTTTCTTAGTTGGGAGAGGAATTGGTCCGATCACACCAGCACCGGTCCGGACAGCAGTGTCCAGGATTTTTTGGCAGCTTTGATCTAGAATTCTACTGTCGTATGCTTTTAAGCGTACGCGTATTCGTCCTTGAGCCATAGTGTGATCTTAAAGAGCTAACTATTTACCCTGAATTAATTGAAGGGTTATTCAACAATTTCGGTGATAACACCGGCGCCGACGGTTCTTCCGCCTTCACGAATAGCAAATCGGAGACCCTTTTCAAGTGCAACCGGAACCGTCAATTCAACATCCATCGTAATGTTGTCTCCCGGCATTACCATTTCAGTTCCTTTCGGAAGCGTGATACCGCCGGTTACGTCAGTTGTTCGAATATAGAATTGTGGTTTATATCCGGTAAAGAAAGGAGTGTGTCGTCCGCCTTCTTCTTTGGTTAAGACATAAATTTCTGCTTTAAATTTCTTATGGGGAGTAATGGAGCCTGGCTTTGCAATAACTTGGCCGCGTTCAATATCATCTTTTTCAATTCCTCGCAATAACAATCCGACATTGTCTCCGGCTTGTGCATCATCGAGTGTCTTTCTAAACATTTCAATACCGGTGACAACCGTTTTCTTTGAGTCGCGAATACCGACGATTTCAACCTCTTCATTAACTTTTAATTGTCCTCGTCCGACACGACCGGTTACGACCGTACCACGACCTTTGATGGAGAAGACATCTTCAACCGGCATTAAAAATGGCTTTTCAAGATCTCGGACCGGCTCGGGAATATAGCTGTCTACGGCATCCATGAGTTCTTCAATTGATTTTTCATATTGTGCGTCTCCTTCAAGAGCTTTAAGAGCTGATCCTTTAATAATCGGTGTTTTATCACCATCATACTTATACTTTGTAAGGAGTTCTCGAATTTCCATCTCAACCAGTTCAACCAATTCTTGATCTTTTACCATATCCATTTTGTTTAAGAAAACAACGATTGCGGGTACATTCACTTGTCGTGCCAAAAGAATATGTTCACGCGTTTGAGGCATTGGTCCGTCGGGAGCTGAAACCACCAGTATTGCTCCGTCCATCTGAGCAGCGCCCGTGATCATGTTTTTAATATAGTCGGCGTGGCCTGGTGCATCAATATGAGCATAATGACGCTTTGTTGTTTCATATTCCATGTGTGAAATATTGATTGTGACACCACGTTCTTTTTCTTCAGGAGCATTATCAATGTCTTCGTATTTCTTTGCTTTAGCAAGACCTTTCTTTGCAAGGACGTTAGTAATTGCGGCGGTTAATGTCGTTTTACCATGATCGACATGACCGATAGTTCCGATATTAACGTGTGGTTTTGTTCGTTGAAATTTTTCTGCCATGTTTTTAGCTAAAAAACTTGTTAGCACTCTCTGCTAACAATGAACTTATATTATACTTGCTTAGGTTGCCTTGTCAACCCTCAGTTTTTCTTGTAAATTTTTAGGCACTTCAGCATAGTGAGATGGTTCGATATACGGAACGGCGCGGCCTTGCGTTAAGCTGCGGACGGTCGTGACATAACCCGTGAGTTCGGCAAGCGGACAATGTGCCGTTATAATGGTTGTTGTTCCTCGTTTTTCGGTTCCGAGAATCTGTGCGCGTTTTGATGATAAGTCTCCAATAATAGCGCCTAAAAATTCATCAGGTGTCGTTACTTCGACTTTCATGATCGGTTCAAGAATGGTAGGGCCCGCTTTCTTAACTGCATCCTGCAAAGCCATAGATCCGGCAATTTTAAATGCAATTTCAGATGAATCTACATCATGGTAGGATCCGTCATACACCGTAACGGTCATATCAACCATGGGATAACCGGCATAGACACCTTTTTCCATGGCCTCTTTAACACCTTTTTCGATAGCAGGGATAAATTCTCCCGGAATGGTGGCTCCCTTGATCTTATTGACAAATTCGTATCCTTCTCCCGGGCCTTTCGGTTCAATAATGATCAGACAATGACCATATTGGCCGTGTCCTCCGGTTTGACGAATATATTTGCCTTCTCCATCTGCTTTTTTGGTAATCGTTTCTTTATATGCTACTTGTGGTGCACCGACATTGGCGGCGACTTTAAATTCCCGAAACATCCGGTCGACTAATATTTCCAAGTGAAGCTCTCCCATACCGGCAATAATGGTTTGATTCGTTTCATGATTAGTTTTAATCCTGAATGTCGGGTCTTCTTCTGAGAGACGTTGTAAGGCAATTCCCATTTTTTCTTGATCTGATTTTGTTTTAGGTTCAATTGCCAAAGATATAACGGGTTCTGGAAACGTGATGGATTCCAGTAAAATGGGTTTGTCCTGATCTGCAAGTGTATCGCCCGTTCCCGTATTTTTTAATCCGACGACGGCAACGATTTCTCCCGCATAGGCTTCTTTTATTTCCTCGCGCGTGTTTGCATGCATCAGCAGAAGCCGTCCGACGCGCTCTTTTTCCCGCTTTCCAACGTTGTAAATATACGATGAAGACGTAATTTTCCCTGAATAGATGCGAACATACGTTAACTTTCCGACATGAGGATCTACTTGAATTTTAAAAGCAAGCGCTGAAAATGCCTCTACAGGAGTTAATTTTCTTTCAAGCTTCTTGCCCGTTTCAGGATGTTGTCCGGTAACATGATCAATATCTGTTGGTGCTGGCAAATAGTCAATGACTGCATCAAGAAGCGGTTGAACTCCTTTGTTTCTCAAAGAAGATCCGGCATAAATCGGTACTAATTTATAGGCTATAACCGCAGCACGCAGAGCTTTTTTTAATTCTTCAAGCGTTGGCTCTATCCCTTCCAGATATTTTTCAAGAAGTTTGTCGTCTGTTTCAGAAATCTGTTCAACAAGTTTATTTCGGTATTCTTCGACCTTGTCTTTCATATTTGCTGGAATCGTGTCAGATACCTCATATTTCGCTCCGAGTTCATAAGATCCCCAGATGAGCGCCTTTTTACTTAACAGATCAACGGTGCCTTTAAAATCTGATTCTGCACCAATAGGGAGAACCATAATAGCTGGATTGGCGCCGAGACGATCACGAATGCTTTGAACCGTTGCTAAAAAGTCTGCGCCGACTTTGTCCATTTTATTGACAAAACAGAGGCGGGGGGCTTTATATT
>MGAO01000018.1:8742-9943 GCA_001788215.1 Candidatus Roizmanbacteria bacterium RIFCSPLOWO2_01_FULL_40_14
GGTTTCAGACTGTGATTGAACGCCTTCCTCAGCATCAAGAACGGTTATGCCGCCATCGAGTACGCGAAGAGAACGTTCAACTTCAGCGGTAAAATCAACGTGTCCTGGTGTATCGATAATATTGATGCGATGATCTTTCCAAAAGGTAGTCGTTGCCGCCGATACGATGGTAATACCTCGCTCTTTCTCTTGTTCCATCCAATCCATCTGCGTGGTGCCTTCATCAATGTCACCAATTTTATAACTCTTTCCTGTATAGAAAAGAATTCGCTCGGTTGTGGTCGTTTTTCCCGCGTCGATATGGGCAATAATGCCGATGTTTCTAATTTTGTCCAAGGGGACTTGTTGTGTTCTGCTATCTGCCATAAGGGATAGATTATAGCAGGTTGAGCTTAAAATGACAATTCTGTATAAAATACGAAGTTGCTTATCTCTTTCTTAATCATACACCTTTTGAAGTCTCTTGAGGGCTAAAATATAGGCAATTGCCTGATTGTATACCCCCACGAGAGGAAATTTTAACTCGGAGAATTATGAGATGTTTTTTTCCGCAGTGCAAAAAAAAGAGCAATACGAAGTCCAAGTGTCGTTACGGAAAAAAGAAACAAAAACAAACTTTGCGGTGGCAATAATGGATCAAGCGTTTCAAACCAGTTAATCCAAGTGGTGTATCTCAGAAGTGTAACGTGAATCATAAATAAAACGATAGCGATATAACCAACGCGCAGCAATTTTCGCCAGAGAATTGCACCAAGACGCGCCGGCATATCCCAGTTTGAAACACCGACCATCATGGTAAAGATAACCAGTGCAATAAGTGGTGAAATATAAGTAAGAGGAGCAATTCGATACAGTGATAATGATAAAATGCCTCCGGCGTATAGTTGCAATGACAATACGGCATGTATGAGTACCAATACAAAACCAACAACACCGTACTGTTTTCGATGACCTAATTTCCGTATACCAATACGCCAGAAATATGATAATCCGCTGAGGATAAACGAAAGATTTATCAGTATAATGCCAGCAAAAGAACAGGCAAACTCGAAAGTAAAAATCGTCACGGTGCGCGTCTGCAAATATTGATAGAGTATGGAAAATAAGACGAGTGCTAGCCCAAACCAAATTGCTTCAATCCATACCTTCATCGTTTGTGGTTTCATGATGATTTAGTATAGAAAATCCAATCAATTTATGC
>MGAO01000018.1:9959-10410 GCA_001788215.1 Candidatus Roizmanbacteria bacterium RIFCSPLOWO2_01_FULL_40_14
CGGGAGCTATTGAGGTTTATTTGCCTGGTCAATCAAAAGAGAAAATTCATCGAGGCTTCCGGGACGTATTTTTTCACCGTTTAAGAAAAAGGTTGGCGTTGCGTTAACTCCGGCACGGACCCCACTGTTATAGTCATTGTTAATTTTATCTTTCAATTCCTGTGCCTGATAATCTGCTTCGAATTGTTCTTTGTTTAATTCAAGTTCTTCAGCATAGGCAAGGAATGTTTCATCGGGATTGCCGACTTCTGCCCATGCATCTTGCCGTTCAAATAACAGATCATGCATCTCCCAAAATTTTCCTTGTTTTCCCGCAGCTTCTGCAGCCTGTGCCGCCTCGTCCGCATTTTCATGTTGTGTGAGAGGAAAATGACGATACGCAAACATAAATTGGTCTCCTTTTTCTTCGACGAGCTGCTTAACAACGGGATAGTACTGACGGCAAGCCGGA
>MGAO01000019.1:0-789 GCA_001788215.1 Candidatus Roizmanbacteria bacterium RIFCSPLOWO2_01_FULL_40_14
GCCGTATGAGGAGACCATTCATAATTATCTTGAGTAAGTACTCGATTATATTCATCTATTGCTCTCTGGTAATCTCCTTTATAGAGATAATAATCGCCCCTATTCATATAGGAGAAATCAGCAGTTTGGTCATATACTGCTTCATATTCAGCCTGGATTTGTATGCTTTTCTCGTAGTAGGCAAGTGCTTCTTGATCGCGGCCCAATTTTGCAAGCATATTGGCAATTGGCTCATATGTCCGGCTATCTACTTCTCCCAATGAGGCTCGTTTTCTCATATACGCAGCATGTTTTCCTGGTTTGTTTTTATAATCTGTTTGTGCTTGTTCCTTATATTTTTTGATTTCCTCTTGCAGAATTTCTTCGTATAGAGCAAGTGCCTTTTCGTTGTTACCTTCTTTTGCATAGATTCCTGCCTCAAAATTCTTAAGACCATTGTCTTGTGCTATTTGCACTGCATTGTCTGTTTTACCCATTGTGTAGTAGGTGATGAGAATGTTTTCTGCAGCAGCCTGAAGAAATTCTCCGTTAATGCCGGTGTATCGGTCAAAATCAGCTAGTGCTTTTTCATACTCTCCGAGTCCATAGTAGAGTTCTCCTCGCTGCAAGAGATAAAAGTCAGAGTTTTGATTTTCAATGTAACTGGTATATTCATCAATCGTTGCGCTAAAATCTCCGGCAAGTTCCTGCTCGTATTGTTCTCTTCCTGTACTGAAATATCTATTGGTCGCCTGAGGATTTGGTACAACCGTGAATGTTACAGATTGTTTCTCTTCGTTGTCCAGGACT
>MGAO01000019.1:817-9351 GCA_001788215.1 Candidatus Roizmanbacteria bacterium RIFCSPLOWO2_01_FULL_40_14
TGAATGTTACAGATTGTTTCTCTTCGTTGTCCAGGACTGTCGTGAGTGTTATTTTCTTGCCATTGAAATTACCTTCGTAGGTATGGTCATCTATGACCGTTGTCCCTTCACGTACTTCGCCTGAAGAAATATCCTGAAACCAATCAACGCTATCACGGTTCTCGGGATCTGTTTCTAAATTGGCTAATACTCTGAGGGCAAAAAAGACGATAGTGCTCTCAGGATAGTCTTTATAGGTATAGACGGAGAAGGTAAGTTTTCGTATATCGTTTTTGTTTCCCAGCATTTCAATAGTAGCGTGTACCTGGTCTTCTTCTTTTATTTCTCCATAGTACCGATTCATGTCCGAACTATCGAAGGTCTCTTCCATTTTGAGAAATCGGGAGAGATCATTTTCTGGATTTCCTAGTCCTAAGATTTGGTTGTAGGTGAGTTTTTGTACGGTGTAGGTTGGAGTCGGAGTAATGAGGGGAATGTCAGAAGAAAGACGAGAGGAGATATCACTATTAAATTGTCTAGAGAGATACCAAATCAATAATCCGGAAAGGAGTAAAAAAATACTAAGTAATACGACAAGTTTACGAGATACAGGTGAAACAACAGGTGCAGGTTCAGACAGATTGTTTTGCGCAGGTACCGTATTCATAAGGTTATTATTCAATAATAGCATACATTACGACTTTAAAAAATCTAGTATTTCACCTTATAAATTGCTGTTTCTCCCGATTCAAAAACTTTTTCTCCCAAAGATAGTAAGAGTTTTTCATTGAGATTGGGGTATTTTTCACGTTCCAGTTTTCCGATGACGATATAGGTTACGTTAAAGTTATTCAAAAGAGACAAAACAGATTGTTTATCTGTCCCTTCGTATATCTGTCTGACTTCTTCGACGCGTTTGCCCGGCTCGTCATATGATCCGCGCCAGAGCCATTCATGTACGGGCCAACCGAGAACGGTCGGAAATCCGGTATGGCTGCTTATCCGGGCGTAATCAGTATATGATTCACCGACTGCTTCGAGAATGACGGGAGAAGCCATTGTTGGATTGTCTCGCGAAGCGAGATCAGGCTTCGCCTGACTTTTAAGCCACAAAATTGCCTCGTAATCATCAAGATGAGAGATGGTCATCCATACGGTGCCATCCAGTCCTTCATATGAGCGTCCACCGAGCTTTTTGTCTTTAAAAGCACCATAGTATGAATCGATCGAAAAATAAGGGTATATCATTACCAAAATTAAAAATGCCATATCAAAAATAAAAAATACCTGTAAAAATCGATAGAGAACATTTTGACCCGATGATTTAAGTTTTAGTACATAGTCACGTAACGAAATAATGGTGTAACCTGACACAATCGAAAGCATAATAAAGGCTTGATATCCGAGTTTAAACATCGTGTTTGCCCGATAGTGACCGGGATAAATATCTTTGGCGTAAAAAAATTCGGGGACTATGAGGAGACCTGTTGATACGATAATTAAAGCGAGAAGAAATAGAGTTGAAGGTTCTAATTCTCGAATGACTCGAATAATGTTCGAATGAACGCGAATATTTGTCAAATTCGAATTTGTTCGATGTTTTATTCGCATATACATCGATAGAAATAATAATAAAATATTGAAGTAGAAAAACCCCCATAATACTCCCAACATCCACAGGGGAGAGCTCAGATTGTTTCCTTTTTCAAGAAGAAATGGGCCGATATTGACGACGGACGCAGCTTCCCCTTTAATAAGCCCAAGCGCCTGACCCATTTCATAACCACCGACGACACCTATACCATGGACAAAGGGGACGAAGTAACGGTTGAAGGGAAAGGAGAAGACAGCAAAAGATCCAATGATCAATATCCAAATTCCAATCAAATTCCAATATCCCTGCCTTGCCGGTAGGCGGGCAAATTCTAAATTATTTTTTTTATATTTGCTGTTTTGTTTTGGTTTTGAAAATTGAAAATTGAAAATTGAAAATTGAGGAAATGATGATCGAAAAGGTTGAATAAAATGTATAGTACTGATAACCAGAAGGGACAAACCTAAGTAAATGAGTCCATCCCATGCGTTTGTCATATACATGACGGCGGTGAGGAGACCTAACAGCAAGAATTCCCAATTTCCAATTATCAAATTCCAAACAAATTTCAAATTATTAATGTTTAAACTGTTTTGTTTTGAATTTAAAAATTGAGGTTTTGAAATTGTTTGAAAATTGGAATTTGAAACTTGGAATTTCAGAAAAATTGCTAAAAGTACTGCTATGGTCAATAACACAAACGGTATATCCAATACATGCCCATGCAGATCGGCAACCACCCACGAATAGCTCGGAAACTCATGAATGGTATTGGGAATAAATCGTGTTGCATTGGGATACCAGTAATTGATCTGATTTGATATGCCAAATATTCGCCAGAAGGGGACCGGATGTTCATTTTCATATCCTCTGGTAAGTATATAGATGGTGTGCAGGTTCCCTGCAAGTGTTACCAGGAGTGCCGTCAGCAAGCCAGAAACAAGAGCATTGAATCGGCTGAATTGTTTTTTAACTCGCGCAAATAAGTTAAATCCAATTGAAAATGAACCCGTCAAACAAAATGCAAATATCGTAGAAAGCATAAGATTGTATGTTATAGAAGAGGGGAGTCGGGTTAATTTCGTTAACAGAGCCGTGAGATAGTGGCCAAAATAGTAATAGTTGATAAAAAATCCCTCGACCGCGCTCGGGACAAGTCCGCTCTGTTCTGGATTTTGTGCCGGTGCCAGCCCCTCGGTTACTCTCGGGGCAAGCCACATATCTTGCGGGGGAAAGTAGGAAGTATTGAGAATACTATTGATAAATCCAAAATCCATGAATTTTTCCAGCCCGTGAATTGACGGCTCATGACCACGGATATAGGACCAGAAGAGAAGACCTGCAAGAAAGAAGAGTTCTTCAAATAGAATTAGCTTGGTTGGAATTCGAAACTTGTTGATACGGTCTACTCTGTCATTCCCGCGAAAGCGGGAATCCTTATTCGCCTTGTAGCGAATCAAGTCGGGGATGACAATAAAAATGATAACAACAGCCCATCCAATTAAGACTATCACTATGGTCTGTGAATTAAACGGCATTATCCTCAAACTTCCCACCAGCCAGACACTATAGCTGATGAGCAGGATTCCCAGAATTTTAGAAAATATATAGCCGCGGTCATAGAATGAGGAGAATATCCGAGATGTGAGAGGCAAGAAAATAATCCCCATGAGGGTTATGGGCACGTACCATTGCAGGATCGTAGGTATGTCAGAAATGAAGTTCATCATTATTTAATATTGTTCGAGCGCATGCGAGAACTTCTCGATTAACTCGAAGCAAACTTCTCACTTACGTTCGAAGAATAAGTACTAATGTTATTTTGTTTTAATGAACGAATTATATGTTAGAATACTCTCCATGACAAGAAAGGCTTTGCGGGTGGGATTTGATTTTGACGGAGTGGTTGCCTACAATCCGCTTCGAGTCTTGAGACGACCCGTCATGAGCCTAAAACAGTTAATCTTTCCTTCTTCAGAACTGACGTTTCCGATTCCGCGCCAGAAAACGTTCCGGTTCTTATGGGAACTCGCCCATGAAACGAGTTTTTTCCCGGCCTATGGATTTTCAGAACTGAAAAAGCTTTTAGAGGATAAAAAGATAGAAGGATACATTCTGACCGGACGGTTTTCATTTCTGGAGGACAATCTGAGGCGGTGGCTTATAAAACACGATGCCGTCGGCTTGTTTTCAGGAATTCACGTCAATAACGAATTTGAACAACCTCATCATTTCAAAGAACAGATGCTCAAGAAACTCAAGCTCGACTACTATGTTGAGGATAACTGGGATATCGTTAGCTATCTGGAAGCCAGATTCCAGAAACAAGATGTCGGATTGGGAAAAAATAAAGAGGTTAATACTGAAATTCATTGGATCTATAACCTTCTTGACCGGAATAAGGAGTATCCTTTCAAGCATCCGCATATCAAGGGATTTATTGATTATTTAAAGTCTTCGGCGAAACTCTAGACTATTGTTTACTGACAACCCCAAACAACGGTCCTGAAAAGCACTTCGGGCATTTAGTATCCTCACTATAAGAAATCCCATAGCCTTCTTTTTGCAACTGAACTATTTTATCTCTATTGACCGGTTCTTCTTTCATTCGAGTGTATGATTCAAAAAGGGGAACAATTAGTGTTGAATTTTCATCCAGTACAAGGTCATCAGAATAGGGCTTGAGTGGTTTTACATCCCGGGATAACAGAACAAGTGTTGAAAAATCAACCGTGAGATTCTCTGTTTCCATCAGATAGTTTGTTTTTTCCTGATGATTTTGGTTATATTCTGCAATGCTCGTTGCCGGCTCAATCCATGTATAGGGATTTTGTAGTTGTTTTCGGTAATTACCAAATAATGTATAGATATGACTTGTGGCGAGTACAGATAAAACAATCATTGTTGTAATACGTGCAGCTGTCCCTGTAGATGCTTCTAAAACGAGATGCTGTAATTTCTCAATTCCCAAAGCAATAAAAATAAATACAATGGGAAGAGAAATGAGTAGTCGTTGAGACTGCGGGGGAGCATCAGTGAGAGAAACGCTTGCTATGATAATTAAAAAACAAGAAAGAAGTAAGGAGATAGATTTCTTATACTGGTATTTTTTACCAGTAGCTAATCGGTAGAAATAATTACCAAGTGTAAACAGGAAAAATGTGACACTTATAAAATCCAGTATAGGGCCATTGGCATACTGAACGCTTTTGTCTGGGTAATCGATAAATGCAAAGAAATTGATAATACTATAGCTCAGATAAGTTGTTGGTGTGGCTGGATAAACTTCTTCGTTCATCAAGCTAACTTCATACTCGCGTACGAAATAATTATCGATTCCTGATATGAGAGAAAAGAGGGGAATAGTTGTAAATATAAAAAAGAAGAAATAGCTCATCCATAATCTGGCAGAGACTGAACGAATGTGAAAGATAAGGTATACTACTCCGAGGAGCGGAATGAGTTTTGCACCTGTATAAGAATACATACTTATTCCTGTAATTACGCCTGCTGTTATCGTCCATTTCAAACTGTTATGGTGAATTGCTTTATTAAGGCTGTATAGCAAAGCCATAAAGAGAGCTGGTACTTGCATATTCGGTAGATTCATCCGTGAATAGGCAAGGAATACATGAGAAACTGAGGCTATAAAAGATGCCAGTACTGCAACCTGTTTATTAAACTCTTCTTTACAAAACAAATACAGCATAAGAATGGCAACCATTCCGTACACAACAGACGAAAGCCGGACCACTTCATACGAGAAGCCAAAGATAGAGAGAAAAACAGCAGTCATCCAGTTGCCAATTCGCGTAATGCTGTAATAGGAATCAAGGGGGTTTTCTGATCGATCTATAAGAGAGAGGGCTGCCTGTGTCATGTAGGCTTCATCCACATGGAGTGCCGGCGGAATCTCACCCAGTTTGTAGAACCGGAGAATAAATGCCAATGAAAGAAGGAGTATAAGCAGTATTTTATTTTTCATTCTTTTTTAAATATCATCACCTTTGGGTGGTCGTAGACGGTGAAAGATTCATCCGCTCCTTCGTCGCGAATTTCCAATTTCCAATTACCAATTTCCAAACTTGGATATGATGTGAATTCAGCAATCTTATGAAACGATTCTTCCTCATTGAACAATCTTTGGTAATAATCAGCGGTTTCTGGATAGCATCGGTATTCGGGAAGAGTGTTGCAGTCGGTCATTTTTTGTAAAGGCACATAGAGTCTATTACTTGCAATGACAATATAATCTGTACGATTTAATTGCTCACTAATTTTCATCCATTTTTCCGGTGTGTCAGGATTGTAAAGTTCAAGGGTCTCAAATTGATAAGTAGACTGGAGAAGAGGCCAGTTGTTATTTGGTAAAGGTAACGGAAGCTGGTCGTCCCAGTGTTCCACAGCGAGAGTGGATCCTGCGGGAATATTTTCGTATATCCACTCGGATGCTTCTATGCGGGTATGAGGATGGGAGTAGATGGACATAAATGTGAGGGTCCATATAGTAATTATAACAAGAACGAGTGAAGCTAACAATTTTCTGGTAGAAGTATGATGTATGAAGTATGATGTATGAAGTATTTTGTAAACTCCGTAACTTGCAAGAATTGCTAAATATGGATAGAGGGGGAGCATGTAACGCATGAACTTGACGGCAGATCTACCAATTATGAGAAAGTGAATTAGGAAGAATGAAGCAGGAATAAGGAATAAATAAAATCTTAAATCTAAAATCTTAAATCCAAAATCTTTCATTTTTGTACGAATGCCATGATAAATCTGTTTGACATACAGGAGTAATCCAAAGATTGCTAAAGTAGAAACAACCGGTCCCAGTCCCCAGAGAAAAATATTTTTCAGATAATACCAATATGAGGTAGTGCCGACATATTGAAGAGTATAGGGAAATATGAATGGATCAGAATTCATTTGTAATTGCAGAGAAATTTCTTTGATAAATTGGGTGTAGTTGAGAAAGCCAAAGGGCATGAAGAGAAAGGTAAAAAGTAAAAATGAAAAAGTAAAAAGAAATAAGTGAGCTGTCATTCCCGCGCAAGCGGGAATCCAGGATGACCACTTCCTCAATGATGCAATCAAAATCACCCCTACAATAATTGGAAGCACAAGCACGCCCGTGAATTTTGTCGTGATGGCACCGGCTGCAAAAAGAGAAATTCCGACTATTTTTGACAGAGAAGGGCGTTCAACATAGCGGATAAGCAGATAGAGGGTAATAGTGATAAACATGGTCAAGATTGGATCGACAATGTAAAAGTGGGCATTTTGAATCGGAAAGAAAGAAAAGGCATACAAAAAGGAAGCCAATAAACTGATTGATTCTTTTTTGAAAAGTTTGCGGGAAATTTTATAAATAAACAAAACCGTCACCACATCAAAGAACGCCGATAGCGTCCGGCCAATCCCAAGCATATTATTATAATCTGCATCAGGCATGCGGGAAAAGAGACTGACGAGGTCAGATGTTCCTTTGAGCAAGTAGATTGGTAGGGATCCATAATTAAAAAAATTGGGATTGAGCGGCTGTAGTAATTCTGCCAGCTGAGCCGGTAAAGGTTTATTGTTGTATGGGCTTAAGAAATTAGTATTCGGTGCTACAGAGAAGTCTATTCTTTCAGCTACCAGAATCAACATCCGCTCATCGGGGTGTAGATGCCATCCGTCATCCCAGCTTATGCCATAAATCCGTAGGAGAAAGGCAAGAAGCAAGATTATAAAGAGGTAGATTTTATATTTCTTCTGAATGGATTGAGCAGATATCATACTGTTTTGTCATGCTGAATTTATCTCAGCATTTTATGATTGTCATTCCCCCGCCGGCCGGCGGGGGAATCTATTTATATAGATTCCGCATTCCGCCAGAGGCGGACAGGCAAGTCCGGAATGACAATATAATATCCCGAAACCCTCCTTTGTTAACACCATAAGGAACGAGTACGTTCATATTAACACTTTTGATAGATTATGAACGTCTTTACAAGAACTTTTTAAACAACTTCAGCACTCCCTGATCCCAGCCAACCCGATGGGTAATACCTGAACCGGATTGTTTTACTTCTTTGTAATGCTTCAAGTACCAATCGTATGCTTTGATCAGAGCCTGTGCATTTGAATATTTTGGCTTCCAACCAACTGTTTTCATAATTTTTTCAATCGAAACGAACGAATCTTTATCAGCCGTGTCATAGACCCATTGATAGAGTGGCGAAACTCCTATTTTTTCAAAGAAAAAAAGTGCGGCTTTGATCGGAAGTGCTGGAGTAGGAAGAAGTTTCGAGTTCGACTTCGCGTGCGCAAAGAGGGCTTCGAGATCTTGTCTTACGGTTTGAAATTCTTGTGCGCCTACATTAAACACGTCGTTTAATTTTCTACTTTTAGTTTCAATAACAAGACCAATAGCTTCAACCAAATCATCGACATCAAGAAGCTGATAACGGTTATTTCCCGAGCCGATGACCGGGATTCGTTTCCCGTCATGAATCCAATCAAATAAAATCTCAAAAACGCCCAGTCGTCCGGTACCGACAAATGTTTTTGGCCGGATTATGGTGACCGGGACTCCTTGTTTTATGGCCCGCCAGCAAGCCTTCTCTGCCTCTATTTTTGAATGACCATAGGGTCCTACGCCAACTAAGGGGTCATTTTCATAGACGGGATGTTTTTTAGGAACCCCATATACCGCGGTAGAAGAAATATATATCGTACGTTTTACCTTGTGTTTGCGAGCAAGAGACAAAATATTCTTGGTGCCTTCAACATTGGTGGAAATAATATCGTCGTGACTCCATAGGGGCAAACCGGCCGCCGCATGTATGATGTAGTCTTGTCCTTTTACTGCTTTTTCAAGAAGATATTTTTTCCGGACATCTATCGTCAGGAGGCGGTGCCTTTTACTATATTCGGTTGGATCGTATTTGGCGATATCTATCAACGTGATGTT
>MGAO01000019.1:9367-10861 GCA_001788215.1 Candidatus Roizmanbacteria bacterium RIFCSPLOWO2_01_FULL_40_14
TATTTGGCGATATCTATCAACGTGATGTTTGCGTTTTCTCTCTCAAAGTATTTAACGAGATGAAGCCCAAGAAATCCTGCTCCTCCCGTGATAAGAATATTCATAGTATTTAATTATAATGCTTTAACTCGTAACTCGCCTGCCTGTCGGCAGACAGGTAATTTACAAACTGATAGACTGATTCAGTATCTTACCATATTCGTTACGAGTTTTGGGCGTAGTTTTGTTATAAATGCGTATCGTGGGATGATCAAACACCGTCCATGTTTCTTCTGCAGATTCGTCATTGAGCATTGGCTCTTCTGTGTGTACTTGTTTAAATCCCAGCCTTCCATCAAATAGCGCCTCATAATAGGCATTGATGACCGGATATTTCTCAGGAAACCTCATATGATTGGCAAAAATTCTTCGAGAAGGAACAAAGATATAGTCTGCTTTTTCTAAATGGATAAGAAGCTCTTCGTAACGGGTGTTTCTGAGTGATGGATGATCGAGTTCATAAAAATTAAATGAGATGACGGTATAATTTCGCCTGCCTGCCGGCGAGGCAGGTATTTTGCCCACAGGTATGTCGACGACGTTTGCTGTTTCGGATAGAATATATGAACCTTGCGGAATGTTTTCATATATCCACTCTGAAGCCTGAACACGCGTATCTTTCCGGGCATATATCGTGTTAAATCGTATACCCGGAACGAGACTGTACATAATAATCACTATGAGAATGGATTGATAGAGAAACTGATAAGACTTATAGTTTTTTTCTACATATTGTGTTAGCGATGGAACGATCGAGCCTGCTGTAATAGCAACAAATACAGAAAAAAACGGGAAAAGTGGAGTCAGAAATCTAGTCCATTTTACATACAATATGCTGTTGAAAATGAGAAATGAAAAGAAAGAAACCAGTAAAATTATCAGAATCATCATCTGTGTTCTATTTGCAGTATGGAAGTGAAATAGGTCTTGTATTGCTTTAAATAGAGCATATAATAAAGAAATACTACCGATTACAAATAGTGCCCAACCTAAGGTATACGGAAATATATGGGTAATTTGAAACAAGAAAGGAGTGGTGCCTTCAAATTGGCGAGTATAAAACACATCAAGACCTTGTGCTACATTGATTTCGTATCTTATTGAATCACCAAACTCTTTATAACTTATAAGGTTATGAGGAGATGAAATACTATAGCCGAGCAAAGTCGAAACGACGACGAGAAGAACTAATAATAGTCGGTGGAGTAAAGCAAATCGCTGCTTCTGGGCTCGAATTCGATTCAGGTATAGAAGTATCGTCATCCCAATAGACACAAAAAAGTACACAGCGGTGAGTTTAATCCCGACAGAAAGTCCAAAAGAAATTCCTAGCAAAACGAATAGACGACTGCTAGAGACGAAATCTGATTTACTTTGAACTATTTTGATACAAAAAAACAAAATAAGAAGGAAAAAGTAGGTCAGCAAACTTTCTGTAGTACCAAAATGTGCAGC
>MGAO01000020.1 GCA_001788215.1 Candidatus Roizmanbacteria bacterium RIFCSPLOWO2_01_FULL_40_14
TAACTTATTACTCAACCCTTCAATTTCTTTCTGCAATTCCTCTGAACGCTTCGACTTATCCTCAGGAGTTGGTGTGGGGGTTTCTGTCTGAGAAAATACAAACGTCTCAATCTGGAGAAAGACGACAAAAATAGAAATCATCACAAAAATGAAAGAAAACAATTTATATTTATACATGTTTTAAGAATACCGCAGTAATGCCAGAAAGCTGCCGATCACACCCACGACAAGGCCCACGATGAGCAGTCCAGCCAGAAGAGGAAGCATAAAATCAGTAGGCGATCCGGCAGATAAAAGGGGCACTCCCCATCCGTACCCATCAAGGTACGGTGTTGCATACAGCAAACGTACATAACTGGCTCCCCATGCAAGAATTGCGGAAGCGCTGCCGTATAATGCACCTTCTATTAAAAACGGCCATCGAATATACCAACTGGTCGCACCTAACAATTCAAGAATTTCAATTTCTTTCTGCTTCAGCGCAATTTTCATACTAATAACCGTCAGAAGTACCAGAAGTGAAACGGCAGTAAGAATTGATATAAGAATAACTCCTTCAGCACGGAGCGCCTGTATCCAGGAAACAAGTGATTCTACTTCTTCTTTCAAATACATAACATCCTCAACTCCCGGCTCTTCACTCAACGTCGTCGCAATTTCTGAAAGATACTCCGGTTTTAATGTTTTCACCTCAAGCGAGGCTGGCAGGATATCGGCGGTCACCATCTCCAATAAAAGAGGATCATCTTTATTTTGCTCTTTATAGAGTACGAGCGCGTCTTCTTTTGATTTATACACCGTGCTTTCTACTTTTCCGGTTGCTTTTATACGCTCATCCAGCACTCTAATATCTTCTTCTGTTTTTACATCAGAAAAGAATGCCGTAATCTGGGGCCGTTTTTCTAAATCTGTAAGAATAGTTTGCAAATGATAGAGCGTGGTCGCGAAAATAGCCGATATGAAAAATGTCAGCGTCATCGTCAAAATCGCCGCAAATGTTTGATACGGCGATCGCCTCATGTGCTGAAAAGCAGTGTTAAGATGCACGATATCCTCCTTCTTTCTCGTCACGTATAATGGTACCGTTATGTAATTCTATGACTCGTTTTTTTGCCTGATTGACGAGCGCTTCATTGTGTGTGGTGACGATAACAGTAGTGCCTGTTGAATTTATTTCTTCGAGCAATTTAACAATTTCATTTCCCGTATCAGGATCAAGATTGCCCGTTGGTTCATCCGCAAGGAGTACCTTCGAATCGCCGGCAATTGCCCGTGCGATTGCGACGCGCTGAAGTTCTCCTGCCGAAATCTGAATAGGAAACATACTGCGTTTATCATCAAGACCGACTAATTTTAACACTTTACGTGCCTCTGCTACCGCTTCACTTTGCTTCCTACCCAAGATATACAAAGACAACAACACATTCTCCAACACCGTTCGATCAAATAATATTTTAAAATCCTGAAATACAATGCGTACTTCTCGTCGTAAATACGCTATTTGCCGTTTTGAGAATTTTTGAATAGGATGATCTCGGTACAATATTTTGCCCGATGTAGGCTTCATTTCACCAATAAGAAGTCTGAGAATCGTCGTTTTACCCGCACCGGATGGACCAACAAGATAGACAAATTCACCAGATTCTATGGTAAATGAAGCGTTATCAAGCACCATCCTATTCGCGAGGTATTTTTTAGTAACTTTACGAAATTCAAGCATAGGCAGTTATTCCAATAATTCTAATTTTCCAACATCCATCAGCCAACCTGCTTCTTGTGCAGTGTTTGTTTCACCCCATACTTTAACTTTTTTATTGAGGTAATCGTCTAATGCAACTACCGACGACGTCAAATATACATTTTGTGATGGGCCGCCATCTCTCTCAAGATGGTGAGTTCCTTCACCGTCAATACCGCCCTCTCGAAGGATTCCTTCTGCTTCATCTTTAAAAGTGGCATCGAGAAGTCCGACGACTTTTTCTGTTTCAATTCTTTTTGCACCAGATTTGGTAACGGTAACTCCTTTTACTTTAGATCGTGAGAGTGCATATCCAGTGCCAATTCCTGCCAAAATAGTTAAAGCAATTCCCACTATTATAGCTAAAGAATTTGTACTTGTTTTTTTCTTCGTCATATCAACAGATTTTCCTTTCAAAACAATCTTTGGTTCTATTTTTATAGTCTCCGCTTTCATAAAGCTAACACCTCCCTTAGAGTCGCTTTCCGCCGAAGGCGGATTAGCAAGTCTTAGGCCCGTCCGAAGCGACCCTCGGAGGCGAGAACGTAGATCTCGCGACGAGGTAGAGCGAAGGAGGGCAAGTGACATTTTAATCCTAACTATTATACAATCTTGAGTGTCCAGTATAACAAACTTATGTCTGGTTTTTAAGGTATGAAAAAACGAAGTCTTCTATATCTCCGTCAAGAACGCGATCGGTATTTGAAGTTTCGTGATCAGTCCGTAAATCTTTTACCATTTTGTACGGATGCAGTACGTATGAACGAATCTGATTTCCCCATCCAGGAACTTTGTAGTCGCCTTTTAACAATTTTGTCTGTTTTTCTTCTTCTGCCTGGTGACGCGCCCAGAGTTTTGCACGCAGAAGCTTCAGAGCAGTTTCACGATTTTGTGCTTGATGACGCTCCTGCTGACAGGTGACCATAATCCCGGTCGGGATATGAATTAGGCGTACTGCTGTTGAAACTTTGTTGACATTCTGACCACCGTGTCCACCCGAACGGAAAAACTGCCAGTCGAGATCAGTATCATTTATTTCAATCTCGGTGGTATCATCAATTTCAGGCATGACCTCAACACCGGAAAATGATGTTTGGCGTAGATTATCAGCATTAAATGGCGATTGACGGACGAGTCTATGGGTTCCCGATTCAGATTTTAAATAGCCAAAGGCATATTGCCCATGCACGGTATAAACCGCTGACTTGATTCCGGCTTCTTCACCGTATTGTTTATCCGCCAATTCATACGTCCATCCCATCCGTTCAAAAAATCTGGTATACATACGCTCAAGTATTTCTGCCCAATCCATCGCTTCGGTACCACCGGCACCTGAATGAATAGAAAAAATTGCGTTTCCTTTATCGTACTTACCACTCAAATAAGTCTTTAATTCCAGTTTTTCAATTCTTAATTGTAATTCATTATTGATCTTTTGATCACTTGATCCAATGATCATTTGATTTTGCGCTTCCTCAATTTCCAATTCCAACATGTCAATCTCTTCGACCTCTTTTTCCAATGAAGACAATTCCTGCATTTTTTTTGATGCAGTTTCGTGATCCTGCCAGAAGCTGGGATCTTCAGATTCTTTTTTTATGTGAGCAATCTGCTCTCTCTTTTGGTCAAGATTGAGATTTTTCTTGATTGACCTCAATCTCTCTTTCAGTTCGTCCATATGAGATATTGTAACATGGGTCACGTCATCCCGAACTTGTTTCAGTTAGTCATCCTGAACTTGTTTCAGGATCCGTTAAAATCTTCAGATAGGTCTTTAAAACTGGGATTTGCTTGTTTAATTAAGTTTAATTTCCACTTACGATGCCATCTTTTTAGTTGTTTTTCACGTGATATAGCACCTTCAATATCGTCAAATTCCTCGAAGTAAATTATGTGTCTTATATTTTTGAGTAAAGCCCACAACATAGTTGTTTTTGTGCTGATGGATACGTTTTATAAGGTCTGAAGTAACTCCTATATACAAAACTAAGGCATTATTAGAAAGAATATATACATAACCTTTCTTCATAAATAGATCCTGAAACAAGTTCAGGATGACACTAATTAACCTGATTCATCGCTTTCTCCAGTCCCTCTTTCACAATCATCACACATGCCTCAGAAGCCTTTTTAACCATTTCAGCAACAACTTCTTTTTCATCTGGTCTGAATTTTGACAAAACAACATCCGACAACACGCCATCCCCACGGCCAATGCCACACCGAATCCGAATGAAATCTTTTGTTTTTAAATGATTAATAATTGATACAACACCATTATGATTACCTGCTCCCGCACCTTTGCTGATTTTAACTTGGCCTAAATCCATTGAAATATCATCATGTACTATTACAAGATTGCTGATTGTTAATTGTTGATTGCTATTTAACAATTTCTTAACGACGAGGCCTGAATTGTTCATAAACGACTGAGGCTTGGCAAGTATTACTTCTTGACTACTAATCCGAATCTTTGCAATTTCTGAATTAACCATCTTATCAAAGTGAAGATTTGTATTTTGTGTCTCACTCGTAATTCGTAATTCGTAGTTCGTAATTTTTTCAATCACGTCGAAGCCAACATTATGCCTCGTATTTTTATATTCTTCACCAGGATTTCCAAGACCAACAATCAGAAACATATGAGGCAATTATAGCAGAAGTAAAAGAAGTTATTGGAACGAGATATCTGTTATGACTGCGTTACCATTTTTATCAATTGAAACTTGAGTATATAAATTTCGTCCGCGTGCCCGCTCTATATCTTTTCCTTCTCCTTCAGGAACAAAGTAGCTTTCAATCCCATATTCTATAGCATAGTTCGTATATTCAGATTCATATCCCGTTACTCGACCTTTAATAAATAATTGGTTATCCGGCCGGTTGAGGGTTTTGTATTGGGGAACACCAACGCCATTTTCTAGCTGCAATACTACATAGATAGTATCTCCACTTTGTACATTTACTCCTCGTTCCGTACCTGAAAATGGAAGAGTATCATAGTCACTAATAGCATAATTGAGCGTTACATAATCTCCTCTGAAAATATCGCGCGGATCAACAGGAACTGTTTCCAGCAAAACAGTTGTTCCGGTTACAATGGTAAGCTGCTTATATCCAATGAGTCCAAAAATAATAATAAGCCAGAGGGAAATGATACCTATAAACTGCTTTCTATTCATGGTCTGATGATGTAAATTGCTTTTTTAATTTTCTTCTCTGGCTTTCTAGAATAAATCCTCCACCAACAAGCAGAATCCCACCTAACATAAAAAAGATCGATCGATCGAAAAGGTCCCAGAACAAATCAAAATATCGAACAACAATGTAAATGCTTGTGAAAAAAACGCCGTTGTTTACCAGACGCATATCTTCTCGCTTATAACCGACTAATAAAACAACAAGAGTCAGTCCAATGTATAATATGTTGAATAAATAGGTAAATACGTCCGTCGTTCTTGGAAAAAGTAAATACATACTACTGATAACTAGAATGGCCACTGGTATTGCTGTTTCCCACATTACCGTCTGTGATTTAGAGGGATTTCTGAAAAAGTACACAAATCCTGCAATACCGCTCATTCCGGCAATAATTAGCGTGGAAACAGTCAATTGACCAAATGCACGTATTGTTTCACGCGAAAGATCAAAATATTCAACATCTCCGGTGATACCTTCAAAAGTGAGTATCAACAATACTAATCCTCCAATAGCAATTGCAAATAACCGATAGATTCTCGCAATGGAGCTGAACCGCCCGATCAAATAATGAAAGCCGCCAAGATAAAATAATCCGATACTTGCGGTAAGAAGTAATACCGGAATTCCAATAACCACTTCGTCAACTTCTCCAAAGTCAAAACTTCGGAGAGCCACAAATCCGAGCCATATATAAAATCCAATACTTAACAAAACTGTAAATACTTTTTCATATGTTATATACACAAGCGGGGCGATACCGATAAGACATAGTAGGATTAACCAATGGTTGTGTGCATTAATATGGTAGATCTGCGCCACCAAAAAGATTGTTGCACAATAGAGCAAAGATCCTAAAAAGACGAGTGACTTTCCAACATTAATATAATTTTTATACTCGTATGTAAACAAGTAACCCAATGTTGAAATACCCACCGTCCCAACCATTAAAAACAACACCTTCGAGAATGCACCAATATGTTGCCAGTTCGAGGCAACAAACATTATAACGCCAAGTCCGAGTACAATAGCACCCATCGTTGAAAGGGCAACAATGATATTGATTGAACTGCGTTCTTTCTTAGATTCACTGATATCAATACGCATAATACGCGCCTGTTCTTCAGTAATGACGTGTCTGCTTACCCACTGGTCGATAAGAAAGGAAGTGATCACTTACTCAGAATAGCATATTTTAGATAAAAGTAAATAAAGAAGAAATTCATTGGTAATACTTCCTTCCCTTCAATTTTTCAGGTAGCAAATTTTTTTCCCTTTCAGGATACTTCTCATATCCTTCTCCATATCCTAATTCTTTCATGAGTTTTGTCGGTGCATTGCGAAGATGTAAAGGAATTGGTAAGTTTCCAAACTGTTTAACGTCCGCTTGAGCAGCTCTCAGAGCATTATAGGCGCGCCTATCCTTGTTGCAACTGGCTAAATAGACGACTCCATGGGCTAAATTTATGGCACATTCAGGATAGCCTATAACTTCACATGATTTAAACACTTCATTTGCAACTACTAACGCCGTCGGGACAGCCATTCCAATGTCTTCGGATGCAAAAATTACCATGCGTCGGGCTATGAACAACGGATCTTCACCGGACTCTACCATACGCGACAAATAATAGACCGCCGCATCAACATTTCCGGCTCTCATGGACTTTATGAATGCAGAAATCGTATTGTAGTGCTCTTCCCCAGATTTATCAAAGTAGAGGTTCGACTGCTGAATCGCCTGAAGCACCGTGTTTTTGTCTATAGTGATAGTCTTTTTATTCTTTTTCGGCGCTATTTGGTGTGCAATTTCAAGAACATTAAGCACCGTTCTAGCATCTCCATTTGCGAACTCTGCAATGATTTCTTTTTCTTTATCTCCTAGTTTAATATTATAAGCTCCTAATCCTCTCACCTTATCTTTCAACGTCCGATTAATAATAATCAACATATGCTCTTTAGAAAGCTGATCCAGAGTGAATACGCGTGTTCGCGACAATAATGCACTGATCACTTCAAAACTAGGATTTTCAGTTGTAGCGCCAATTAATATGAGTGTTCCATCCTCAACGTGAGGAAGTAAAGAGTCCTGTTGAGCTTTATTAAATCGGTGAATTTCGTCGATAAAAAGAATCGTCCGCTTCGGAACTATTTTGTCATTCTGAGTCGGATCCACCGGCTGCTGCAGAAGACGAAGAATCCCATCCGTCGGGGATCCTTCGCTACGCTCAGGGTGACGCAACTGTTTTGCCCGTTTAACCGCATTTCTAATATCCTGCACTCCCGAAAGAACAGCCGAAATCTGAATAAACTCAGAATCAGTTTCATTGGCAATGATACGTGCAAGCGTTGTTTTTCCAGATCCTGGTGGTCCCCAGAATATCATCGAGGGGATCGTGTCTTGTTTAATAACCGTATGTAATATTTTTCCTTCGCCGACCAGATGCTCTTGTCCAACAAACTCATCTAATGATTGGGGCCGCATGCGATCGGCGAGGGGTGAATCGAGAGACTGGGTATCCATACCTGTATTGTATCAGGAGGGTGCAATTCAGCCCGAGGACACACAGGGATTATCTTTTTTATCACCTGTTTCAAACAACATACATAGTTCATAACTGTTGCCTTTGTCAAGCTGTTCATATTTATAAGGTTCATTTTTTTGGGGATCAGCAGGTACTTCGGGAATAAAATCCGGAACGAGCACCGATAGAGACGCAGGATATACGTTCTTTTCAATTTTATATTGAAGTAATGCTCCCTGCAGTGCACTCATATCGGTACTTCGTGCAATATCGCGAGTAAGAGAAACCGGACGCATTATTGCTGAATCAGAAGAGGTTAATATCTCTGTTGTATTAGAAACATAGTCGGAAAAAGAAGAAAAATAATCTGGACGTACAAACCAAGCCAGTAGACTAATAATGATCGCTACAATGATCAAAATTATATACGTCATAGGTAATCCGCATTTTTCAAAAATAATTTTCTTCGTTTACGTTGCCACGATAGGGAGAAGGCAACGGCTCGTATGGATTATTAGTGGGTGTATCCGTATTAAACTCTTCTTTCAATCCCTCTTTAAAGCCTTCGTAGAATTCTTTCGGTAGAGATGCCGCAAGAGCAATAAATCCTATAACATAGACAATGGGCAGAACAATTCCTAGAATAATGAAGGTAAGAACGTTCCCTTTTCCTTTCGGTTCGTCTCCCGACGGCTGATATGATCCTTTCAAAGATTCGTATAGACGTATAATATACAAAAAACTAAAAGGTATTAAAATAAGCGAACTGATCGAATAAAGCAGATTGTAAACCAAATCCTGAAAATCTTCTCCGGCAAAAAGAGAAAGAGTGTATGCTACAATCAGCAGGGCCCATTGCAGTGTCCAAAATACCAGAAGTCTGCCGAAAACGCTCCAGAATCTCCCGCGTGTATAGTTACGTGCCTGAACTAGGGCTTCAAATGGCCCCTTTCCTTCATTTATAACAATGTATATCCCAGAAAATAGCCATACAGTCACTATGATTCCCGGAAAGAAAAAGAGAAGAAATCCTCCGAGCGTTGCCAAGCCATATAGAAAATTAGCCACAAAATAGGATCCAATTTTCTCCCAAGCCTGCTTATATGCTTCAAATACCCCTATCTTCTCCCGATAGCGAAGTGCTCCGGTAATAACTGCTGCCTGAATCCAGGTACCGAGAATAACAAGCCCGATCACGGCCAATAGACCAACAATAACTCCTACTATGACAATTGCTGTTGTTCCCGGCTGATTAGCAGAGGCCGATATACCAGCCGCTATGCCTCCGAAAACAAAGATCAAAATAAGTATCAAAATTGCCGCAGACATAATAGTCCATCCAAATAGCACAATTCCTAACAGTGTCCAAAATCTCTGTTTGCCCAATTCTACAGATTGACTTATTAATGCTCCGGGATCTAAGAGTACCGTATCTTCAGATGAAGGTTGCGGTGCTGAAGGAACAGAAGGTAGGGAAAGTGCTTTTTGATAAGCCGCTTCAATATCTGCTGACAACCATCCTTGTTCTTTTAGTGTTTTAACCGTGTCAGCTTTTGCATTTCCTGCTTCGTGCGCTTGTTTAATATATGAAATTAATTCCTTAGTTATCATAATATTTACCATAACACACCATCACATCTTCTCCAATACGTCAATCCCCAGAAGACTGAGCCCGTTCTTGAGAATATGTGCGGTCGCTTGTGTAAGGGCTAATCTAAACTGTTTTTCATTTTCATCCGATTTAAGAATCGGAATCTTTTGATAAAACAAATTATATTTCTGAGCAAGATCATATAAGTAATTGGCAATTAAATTGGGTGAAAATGTTTTCCCGGCATTTAAAACTACTTCAGGAAACTTATACAGCGTACGGAGCAGAGATAATTCTTCTGTGTTCAATTCGTACCTCGTGCTTCGCCCGCCTGCATCCCGCATATTGCGGGAAGCATTGCGGGCAGGTAATTCGTAATTCGTTTGTTCTGCTTTTCTCAAAACCGATTGGCACCGCGCATATGTGTATTGTAAATATGGGCCAGAATTTCCATCGAAATTAATTGACTCTTCAAAATCAAATGCAATATCCACGAGTCGGCCTACCTTGAGAATACTATATTTAACAGCTCCCAAGCCAACTATCTCAGCAATATGTTCTAGATCTGACTTTTCAAATCTTTTCTTATCTATTTTTTCAGCGATCCGTTTTTTCGCTTCATCAATCAAATCATCGATATAGACCACATTTCCTTCTCGAGAGCTCATTTTCCCTTTACCTTTGATACTCATATACCCAAATGCAATATGGGTATAGTCTTCTCGTTTTCCAATACCAAGCTGCTCATAAACAGCAAACAATTGCTGAAGTGCTAATGATTGCTCCGGCCCAATTACCCAAAACAACTTATCGGGATGAAACTTCTCACGTTTTAATTGTGTTAACACAAGATCCTGCGTGATATACAGTGCGGTTCCATCAGACTTTAGTAATACAGTATCCGGCAGATTGTATTTTTTTAAGTTAGTCAACACTACACCAGTATCCAATCTACGAAATATTCTTCTTTCAAGACCTTCTTCAACAAATTCCTTTCCCTGTTTATAGTGCTCATGTTCATGCCATACATGATCCCACTTATTTCCCAATCTATTAAAGGTTAATTGTTGGCCTTCGTATGAATATTGCAAAACCTTATCCCAAAGGGCCCATGTTTTTTCATCCTCCTGTTCCCAATCAATAACTAATTGACGTATCCTTTTTTCAGCTATCTCATTATCTTTCACATCTTCCGATGCCCGAACATATAACTCATCAATAAATCTATCAGGACGTACACCAACACTTTCCGGTGTTTTCCATTCATCTTGATGATTGTACCAATAGTCCAATTCTTCAATATGCTTCCCCTCTTTATGGGCAAATTTCATGTATCCCCACATGAGTTTTGCAATGGCAATGCCCCGATTGTTATTAATTGCATCACGGACAACGTTAATTCCCAGAAACTCCCATGTGTTTGCAATTGCCATCCCTATCAAATTGTTCCGAAGATGTCCCAGATGCATAGCTTTATTAGGATTTGGCGACGTGTGTTCAATAAGCCAGGTTTTATCTGTTCCCCATTCAGATGATCCGAACTTTTCTTTTGTCTCAATGATACGTGTCAGAGTAGTAGTTAAATATTCCTGAGATAACCAGAAGTTTATAAATCCCGGACCGGCGATTTCTATTTTCGAAATGTAATTTTTAAGTTCTGTATCTTTTTTGAGTTCTTTAACAATAATCTCAGCCAATTCACGCGGACTTTTAGGTTCATCAAGCTTTAAGCTTTTAGTTTCACTTTTTCCTTTTTCCTTTTTAGTTTTTAGTTTCGAGAATATTGTCAGGGCGATATTTGAAGAATAGTCTCCAAACTTCTCATCAGCCGGATGTTCAAGACAAATATCCACTTCAGGTAGAGATAATGATTTGAGAACTAATCGTATAGATATTTCTAGTTGAGATTGAATATTCATATTGCTATTATACTGCATGAGTCAGATCTATTGGTGTATGCACACAAGGTTTCACTTTCCCACTTTTTTGACCGGCTTTCATGGGACATGAGTGACAAAATTCCCAAACGCCTGGATTTACGCTCTCGCAATCAATCACTACTCCACCAATTTTGTTTATAAATATAGGTTTACTTCTGTCATTTGCCATAGCAAATATCTCATGATCTGGATATTTCGCGTGCGTCAATCCGAGCACTGCATGCACTGCAAAAGTAGCGACTCCTCGCCCTCTTTCCTCTACGTCTGTGTACAATGAGCCAACTTCAATTTTATCGTCTTCATATTCAATGGTAAGCCCGACATGACCGATAAATCTTCCCGTTTCTCTATCAAATACTATTATTGATCTTCCATTTGTAAATAATGCAGTAATTTCTTCTGTCGTTTTGGTCAACATTTCATTTTCGCCTGCAGTCCAGGCCGCAACCACCGGAGCAAGACACGTATCGTCTGGTCCGGCAACACGCGCAATAAACTGTTCGTTTTCTAAACTATACAATTCTCTTTCCATAAAAAAATCCCCCTCTCTAACTCTCAGTAACTTCTGAGAATCAGGGACGGGGAAATTTCCCGCGGTACCACCCTTATTCAACACGCCGTTTTACACCTGGCTCGTGTTGCACTTAATTAATCGATTTCTGCTCCAGAGCTCGTTCAATAAGATTTTTTTGTTGCAACCTTTCAGCTACGCTGCTTGCTATAAATCTAAACCTTATTTACTTTTCTCTTTCAACGCAGAGATTTAATAATACCACACTCGTCAATTACTCTATAATTTCTTCTCCTTCAAAAATAATGTCGTCTCCAGTAGATCCGCCGCCGGATGATCCACCAGCTGGCGGAGGAGCCGTATCTTCCTCAGGAAGTTTAAATGCGAATGAGTCAACTATCGTTTCGTACACGTTTTCCCAATATTCGAAATTGTCTCCATGATTAACTACTACTGTGTATAAAGTTCCCTTCTCAATTGCTATCAAAGTCTTTTTTCCGTTATTTAGCTGCTCTTCGTAGGCAGGAATATCTACCAGTTCTGTTTCGATTGCTTTCATTGAACTAGTGGCTTCTTTGTTTTGCTTCTTCCAAGCTGCCAAATCTTTTAATTTCGTATCTACGATATCTATTTCTATTGACCCGCTCTCGGTTTCAGAAGTGAGAGTCAAATCGGCATAACTGGTCGCATCAATCTCATTTTCGGTAACCGTTATATTAGCTGGATGTTCAAACAAAAAACCAGACTCGTTCTGATATTTCTCCAAGGGAACAGGAGAGGGTGTGGGACTGGGAACTTCAGTTAATTTTTGTTGATCCAGTGAATCTGATGATGTTTTATGAGTATTGGCATAATATAGGAGCCCCGCAAGCATTCCTCCAAAAATGAGTCCTCCGATTATAAAAATAACAAGCCGTGCATTCATAAACCTATTATACGATATCGTCTTGATTCTTATCAACATCATTTATATAATTGAGAAACTATGAGAAAAGTATTAACCGTGGTTATATTGTTATTATTTACCACAATCATCTATTTATCACGTCCTGATATTTCCTATGCTAAACTTCTGCCGCGCCATCGAAGTTCGGGCGGATCATCTTCAGCACCTATTTCGACCCGATCGTATGCTGGTGTTAGCGTATCTCCAAGCTTTATGCCCGGAAGAGGCGGACTGAAAGTAACCTTTGGCAATGTGCAAAATGCAAAGAAAATCTCTTATATGCTCGTCTACGAAACGAATGGAAAGCAAGAGGGAGTGTCCGGAACGGTTTCTCCTTCGGACGGATCAAGCGTGACAAGAAATCTTCAATTTGCCACGTGCTCAAGCGGCACGTGCGTTAATCATGGAAAAATATCAAATATGCAATTTACCGTCACTTCTGAATTAACTTCAGGAAAGACATCGATTAAAAAGTTTAGAATCCGGGTGTAATTATTAATTCTCTTCTTCAAATTCATTCTTAAAAAACTGTATATCTCTTCTCACTAGAGTATTCCAACTTCCTTTTGAAAAATTATGGTCATCATTCGGATAGGTGTAATAGGTAACATCAATATCTCGTTCTTCTAATAACGCGACAAATTCATCTGACCACCGTTGAGGAACTTCAGAGTCTGCTCCCCCCTGATGCAATTGAATGGGTGCCTTTATCCAGTCCAAATAGGTTGTGAGTGAATACTTATCAACATCATATTTCTCTTCAAAAGCTGCAACGAGTTTACGAAGCGCTTTTCCATAATCGTCATATTCATCCGTATAATAGAGTATGGAATAGGGAAATGGCTTTGATACCGGCGCCCAAAGTGTCGTCGGATAATCTTCGCCCGTTACTTCAAGCGTGACAATGCTGATGTGACCGCCATTACTGTGTCCCCAAATCCCTATCAGGTCTTCATCGGCGCTCGTATTAATGCCATATTTTTCTAACGATTCATTCAACCTATTTATAGAAGAAAGCAGTGTAAGACCCGAGGTATAACGCTCAAACCGCTCTTCCATCGGATGTTCTGAAGGCATATCAGATTCACCGAAACCCAGAAAATCAGGTGCCAGGGTGATAAATCCATTCTCTGCAAATGCTTCTCCTGCCCGACGCGTACCACCACCCGTCTCGTACACTGATGGATCGATAAATCCGCGAAACATCACGATTACGGGAGCATTTTCTCCATCAATGGGAATATGAGCGAGTCCCGTTACCCGTTTTCCCTCAACATAGTAGGAAAATTGATAGGATGTATAGGAATCCGTTTCTTCCAAAACCTCACCAAACGTGAAAGAAGATGGTACAATAGTTTTTAGACGTAAATTTTCTATCGAATATTGTTCGAAGTCGTATTCTTTTACCTCCGTTTCAGAAACAGGACGAACAATCTCATGTTCACCGATAAATGGATATACCACAACAGAAAGTCCATACAAAATACCAACCATAATACCCACTAATGTCAGCACTAACAGAATTTGTCGCATCTACTTATTGTATACCCGTCTTGCTGATTTGTCCCGCCCAAGGCGGGATCAAAGCAATTCATTTGCGAGTGGTATACCGTTTTTAGCAAATAGTTTCATTTTTTCGATTTCTTAGCTGATTCCGAACAATACATACAGGTATCTTTGTGAGTAGCAAATAGGTAGACACCTGAAAGTCCAACCAGTACATACACAAGCCGTGCAAGCAGGGGCCACCCTCCTAATAACACATCAACGAGATCTAGGTTGAAGAGTCCCCATAGTCCCCAGTTGACCGCACCAACAATAACAAGAACGAAAGCTGCCATATGAAGTTCTTTTGATTGCATAGTTTAATCACCTCCTAGAAACTGTTAACGAATAGAACGAAGTGAATATGAGTTTTACAGTTTCTTGGATCCGCCAAAGATCGCTCCTCGAGCCGCGTTCGAACCCGCCTGCATCCCGCATATTGCGGGAAGCATTGCGGGCACGGTAGAACATAAGGCGAGAGGTAAGATCGGGCGGACTTCTATTTCATCATAACAGATTTTAGGTCAATCATCTATTATCCAGACTCTTCCAGAGGTATCGTGAAGCGAAAGTACGGTACGGCTTCCACCGTTCTGATAGTTTTAAAATAGCTACTTCATCACTTCTATCGATTTTATACAGTATCGAAATTGCTTTTCGTAAACCCGCATCGCCGAGAGAAAACACATCCGGCCGTTTATACGTAAACATGAGAAGCATCTCGGCTGTCCACGGACCGATTCCTTTCAACTGAGTCAACTGGACAAGGGCTTCTTCGTTGGACAATAATTCGATTGCATCAAGATTGATCGTTTTATCAATAACTGCCTGACTTAAACCTTTTATATATTTTATTTTTGCATAAGAAATTCCTGCCTGAGACCGAATCACTTCGTTTTCCAGTTTCAAAATTTCTTGTGGAGAATAGAGATCAGGCTGCTTGAGAAGTTTTTTAAATCGTCCCTCAATAGTATCAGCCGCTTTCCCGGAAAGCTGCTGGGAAATAATTTCGCCGACAATAGCGGTAAATATATCCTTCACTTCCCAATCCCAATCAAGTTCACCATGCGTATCAATGAGTTTTTTCATCACCGGATCTTTTGATAGATGAATATAAATTTGTTTCATGTTCTGTGATTACCGTTAACCTCATGTTTAAATACGCATACCTCTGGTACCGTAAAAACTGTTTCTGAAAGAGGAATAAGGTGAATAAAAGTTATAAGCGTACCAGGCTGCGCATTGCAATGGGTATCGGTAAATTCTTGATATTCACAGTCGGGCAGTCGGGACCCATTTACTGATGCATTGAGTGTTCTTGGAGCAGTGCAGACATTTTTACCATCTAAGCTATACCAATAATAAGGACATTTTTCACGAAGCTTCATGGGGATTAGTTTAATTTATGATACAGGGCATTAATCATGCCGCACTTTTTATATTTGTAAGGTTTTCCGGTATTCGGATTAATGGCACCACAGGGACACGGGTCATTACGGCCTATTTTCTTTTCACCGGAAACAACGGGATGGACCGATGAGCGGACCTTGTTCGCTTCTTGCTGAATCTTAGATTCACCTTGCGGAGTGACTGCTGTTTGTCTTCCGGATAAATACTGAGCATACTGAGCTGCTTGCTGCAGCAGCGTTTTCCCTCCGACTCGGAGGGTTTTCTGTTGAACTTGATCAGCCATTTTTACCTGCACTTTCAAAATACGGTCAATTGCATCGGTGTCTATATTTTGCACGAGCCGTTCAAACAGCATAAATGCTTCTTTCTTATACTCTACCAAAGGATCTCTCTGTGCATACCCGCGAAGACCGATACCTTGGCGTAAATCTTCCAATACTGTCAAATGTTCCATCCAGTAATTATCAATGACTTGTAAATATACCCAGCGAATAATCTGCTGGATAACTTCCGGACTCACTTCTTTTTCTTTATTATTAAACTCTTCTTCGACCATGCCACGCCGTAGTACTAACTCTTTTAGATCAGTATCGTCCCGAATGATCTTTTCTCTTAAACCATAGATAATTTCTCGATGTTTATTGAGCACATCATCATACTCAACGAGGTGTTTTCTTGAATCAAAATGAAATCCTTCAACTTTAATTTGTGCCTGCTCAATAGCGCGGGAAACCATCACGTGAGTGAGCGGCTGATCTTCCGGCAGATTAAAACGCGTCATAAGCGCAGCAATTTGCTGACCGCCAAATATACGCATAATCTCATCCTCGAGTGAAATAATAAATACGCTCGTTCCTGGATCTCCTTGGCGTCCGGATCGTCCTCGCAACTGATTATCAATGCGCCTTGATTCATGCCGTTCAGTACCGATAACATGTAAGCCGCTCAATTTCACTACTTCTTCGTGTTTATTTTTCCATTCTGTATATTCTTTTTCGTACTCTTTTTTATCACGAATAATATATTTATTCGGTGTAGGGCCTCCTAAAATAATATCGACACCGCGACCAGCCATATTGGTAGCAACGGTCACGGCACCTTTTTCACCGGCTTCTGAAATAATTTGTGCTTCTTGTTCATGGTTTTTAGCATTAAGCAAATTGTGTTTGACTCCTTTTCGTTTTAAATACGTGCCAATAATTTCATTTTGTTCAATGGAGGTAGTACCGACGAGAACGGGCTGGCCCGTCTCGTGAATATGCATGATTTCGTCGGCAACCGCCTTGTATTTTGCCTTCATTGTTTTATACACCAGATCAGGACTGTCCTGCCGAATAATAGGCCGGTGGGTGGGAACAACAACCACTTCTAAATTATAGATTTTGCCAAACTCTTCAGCTTCAGTTGCCGCGGTACCGGTCATACCGGCAAGCTTTTCATACATTCTGAAGTAATTCTGGAGCGAAACAGTTGCCAGAGTCTTTGATTCCTGTTTGATCGATACCCCTTCTTTCGCTTCAATTGCCTGATGCAATCCTTCTGAAAATCGTCTCCCAACGAGCAGTCGACCCGTAAATTCATCAACAATAATTACTTCCCCATCTCGGACAATATACTCTTTATCTTTTTTGAATAGGGAACGCGCTTTCAGAGCGGCTTCAATGTGGTGCAGTGTCTGAAAGTCTTCTTCATATAAATTTGTTTTGTTCAAAAGTGTTTCAAGTTTTTCTATCCCTTTTTCTGTTAAGTTTGCAGTTCGTCTTTTTTCATCTATTTCGTAATCGGTTTCTGCATTTAATCGATCAACTAATTTTGCGTAATCGTAGTATTTGTGCGTTGCCTCCATATCCGGTGCTGAGATAATATGGGGAGTTCGTGCTTCGTCAATCAATACTGAGTCAACTTCATCGACAATAGCATAGTGAAATCCACGTTGTGCTCGGCGTGACATACGCGAAACCATATTGTCCCGCAGATAATCGAATCCGAATTCGTTGTTTACTCCGTAGGTAATATCAGCATCATAGGCTTCTTTTCTGGTCACGGGACGCATAAACCTAAGGCGCCAGTCCATGGCCGTTTTATCTTCGTATTCAGGATCGTATATAAATGACTCTTGCGAAATAATTGCAGAAACAGAGACGCCTAAGGCATGACAAATAGGACCCATCCATCCGGCGCCCACACGGGCCAAATAATCATTGACGGTGACTAAATGAACACCTTTCCCTGTTAAAGAATTGAGATACAGCGGAAGAGATGCCGAGAGTGTTTTTCCCTCTCCTGTTTTCTGTTCTGATACTTTCCCCTGATGAAGTGCAATAGCAGATATTAATTGCACATCGTATGGTCTTTCACCAATGGTGCGAGACGCCGTTTCGCGCACAAGAGCGAATGTTTCGGGAAGCAAATCGTCGAGTGTTTCGCCATTTTCGAGTCTTTTTTTGAACTCAAGCGTTTTCTTCACAATATCCGTGTCTTTGAGCTTTTTCATCTCTGGCTCAAGAGCATTGATTTGGGCGATAACCGGCTCGAGTTTTTTTATCTCACGAGCGTTCGTATCAAAGAGTTTATTGAATATTCCTAACATGTCGTGTTGTAGTGGCTTAGCTTGCTAAGCCTTATAACGGTATCGTTTATTGTATCATGAAGACATAGTATTTAGCAGAGTAGTTGATGAAGTGATTATGGTCGGTAAATCCGATCCTTTCCCATCCATTTTTGTAACACTTTTGGAATTCTCACTGACCCGTCTTTCTCCTGAAAATTTTCAAGAATTGCTACGATGGGCCGTCCCATTGAAAATGCCGTGCCGTTGAGCATGTGAACATAATCAACCATTTTCCCATCACGATATTTGATATGCAACCTTCGTGACTGAAAATCAGTTGTTGTTGATGTCGACGTTAATTCCCGATATTTTTCTTGAGTGGGAATCCATGCTTCCAAATCATATTTTCGAGCTGCTGGCGCGCCCAGATCTCCCGAACACATTTTAACGACTTGATAGGGGATTTCTAATGCCTGCAATAACTTTTCTTCAAGTGATAAGAAATACTCATGTTCCTTGTCTCCCTCCTCAGGAGTGGTAAATGAAAACATCTCAACTTTGTTAAATTGATGGACACGAATAATTCCCCGGGTGTCCTTGCCATACGATCCGGCTTCTCGCCGAAAACACGCTGAATAGCCAAAATAGCGGCGCGGTAATTCCTTTTTATCAAATACTTCATTCATGTGCATTGGCCCGATTGATTGTTCACTTGTTCCAACTAGCACCAAGCCGTCTTTATCCAATACAAACATGTCTTCTTCTCCGCCGTGTTCAAGATATCCCATTGCCTTCATGGATGATTTTTTAATTAATACGGGTGGAATCACCGGAATAAATCCTTCTTTAGTAAGTATTTCTATGGCAAATTGAAGGAGTGCCCATTCCAGAAGCGCACCATCACCTTTGAGGTAATAAAACCGGGCACCTGATACTTTAGATGCACGTTTTACGTCAATAATATCGTGCATCTCGCCTAACTCTAGATGATCTCTCGGTTTAAAATCAAACTTTTGAGGCTCTCCCCACGTTCGTAAGATTTCATTTTCGGTGTCATTTTTCCCTACTTTAACATCTGGAAGCGGAGGATTAGGAATTCGTACAGCAAGATCTCTCAAATTATTATCTACCATTCTGAGTCGAGGTTCTATATCATCTAGTTTCTTTTTTATTTCCCGTACCTGTTCGATCAAGTCATTCGTGTTGTACTGATCTCTTGACGATTTGACCTGTTGAGTTAGCTCATTTCTTTTTTTGCGCAGTTCCTCTATTTTTTGAATGAGTTCTCGTCTCTCCTCATCAAATCGTAACACCGCGTCAATAGTATCAGGATTTGTTCCTTTATTCTGCGCCGCATTTTTAAATCTCTGCGGATCTTTTCTCAGTAGTGCTATATCTATCATAATGACCCAAATATTTTTTTTAATTGAGATGGTTCGTCAATTTCCTGCCTTTGCATTTCTTCACTGACTCCCATAGAGTTGATTATATCAGGCTAATCAAATAGGATTCGGCACGTCAATAAACTCAACAACTAGTCTATCCTTAAAATGTTTTTTCAATGCTTCTCCCAATGCTTTTACTCCAAATACTTCTGTTGTGTAATGTCCACAGATAAAATAGGCTATTCCTGCTTCTTTCAGTTTGTGTGGTGCTGACTCTTTTGTTTCTCCCGAAATATATACTTCAACATCCTTATCTATCATTTCCTGAATATGCATGGCATAAGGTGCGGCACCACCGGATACGACACCGATAGTTCTGATCATTTCGCGATCACTTTCTATAAAATAAATTTCTCTATTAAATAATTCCCTGCATCGTTTTTTTAATTCTTTAACAGAAACAGGTTTATGAAATGTAGCCGTATATCCCCATTCCTCGAACAATGGTTCTTTTATTGTTGCACCGAGTTGTTTAATAATCTGAGCATTGTTTCCGATTTCTTCATGTGCATCAAGTGCATAGTGAAAACCCATAACGGTTATATTGTTCTGAAAAATGATTTTTAGTCTTTTCATTTGATCAGGTGACAAGCGTGACTTATAGGTACGAAAATCAAAACCGTGGTGAAATATACAAAAATTAGATCGATCTGCAACTACTTTTATTAAAAATTCTTCATTAAGAGAAACTCCCAGAGTAACTACTTCAACATTCGATCCGCCGAGAATCTGAACGCCGTTTGCCATATCGTCTTTATTACGTGCTTTTTCCAATAATTCGTACCCAATAGTTTTCTTAATAAATGTTATCAATTCATCTCGTTTAATCATAAATATTTTTTGCGTTTACTGTATTAGTTTAAAATTTTCAGTCATAATCTGAGCAGCTTCAGCTGATAAACTAAACGGGCATCCTGAATTAGAAAAAATGCTATATTTTGCATTTCCCATATCAATATATGAAACGAAATTATCGCCGGAATCTTCTGATGCTAATTGATATACAACAGCGTTGTTTATATTTTTATGTGATGTCCAATTTCGTTTGTCCACGTCATCTAGCTTCTTATATACATATAGAACATTAACACTATCCTGACAATTTCCAGTCGATATGAGTCTTGTCGATTTAGAGAGGTCAAATAGTGTTTCAGCTTCATGCATGCTTATATCTCCAAACTGCTGTTCTGCTTCCTTCCAATCCGGTGGAATAATTGTTTCAAATCCCTCTCCATCATCACCAATGACGGAAAAAGAGTTCCATTTTGAGACAGAAGGTAAATCAGGAACATCAATAGTACCTTTACGTGCTTCGACATCTTCCCAATCAACATCGACTGGTACTCTGTAGTTGCTAGAACTAGATCCGGACTGGTAAAAGAACGTACCAAAAATAACTATTACTACAACAGTAAATAGTACGAGGTAAGATTTTGGGTTATTCACCGTTATAAATATTTGTGCTCAATAATGGTTATTTTTGAATTACTGACTTGCTCTTTTGAATTTTTAATATTTTGTACATAATAGGTATCTGTCATGAGCTGTTTATAATTGCTCACTTTTTCCAGAAATTCGATTCCGTGTAAATGATCATATTCATGTTGAATTACTCTACTGAGTATACCATCACATTTAAGTTGAAACCTTCTCCCTTTTTCATTTTCTGCTTGTATAACAATTTCGCATGGCCGGATAACGGGACCAAATAATGTACCCTGTAAAACGCTCCCGCATCCTTCATAGATAGTAGTAAATCTATAGGATGCCCATGTAATTCTCGGGTTTATGTATACGCGGAATATATCTTCTTTATCAAGTGTCCGAAATGATGTATTTCGAGCTTCCGTAACGAAAATTTGATAATTTTCTGCTATTTGTGGTGCGGCAATACCAATCAATTCATTTTCCTGCAAGATATCTTTCAAATCTTGGATCAGTTGTTTGATTTCTTTTGAGCAAATATTCTCAACGGGTTTATTTTTCGCCTTGAGTGCCGGATGCCCGATCTGGATGATTTCTCGTTTCATGCTTCTTTAAAGACTGTCTTTGTTAAAGACAGTCTTTTTTAGAAATTTAACAATATTTCAAACAATAATTTTGAACAATTGTACTGTACATAAGAGCGTCTTCAGCTTTCTTTCGAATATCTTTTTGATTTTTTAAATTGATAACTGATTGTATATGCTTTCGCAAATATGGTTTAATTGATTGATTGTCAAGTTCGTTAATCCTTTCAATTGCCTCTCCATAAAAACGAGCGGCTATTTTATCTGACCCCTGATAATAACCTATAGCTGCCCTCTGCAAATCAAGCGCAAGTGATCCGAGAATTATTCTATTTTTCATCATATATATCTTTAAAAAAGTATTCAGACAATTTCTTATATATTTCTCTTTTCTGACTGTCGAGAATTTCGTTACTTGAATTATCGTTTGTGGGACGAATGTTGATAAACGAATTATATCCGACAATTTTTGTTTCTATATCAATACTGCCACCCCAAATATCTGACTGCTTTGATCCTCCTTCGAGAAGAATTTGTTCGCCTTCAAAATGCCTATCCATACCAGCAGAACAAATTTTTTGATTAATATCTATTACCGTTTTAAGAAACGAATCAAACTTCTCACGAAGCTTCTCAATTTCTCCTTTGGTATATGGTTCTGATTTTGTAATAATCATTTTAAATATACTTTTAACTTCTCAAGCGCTATCTTGCGGTGATTATAGCGCAATAACTCTTCTTTCGTTAATTCGTCATCGTGATAATATTTTCCTAATTCCGGTAAAAATAACAGTTGATTATAGGGAAAACTTTTTGTAATTCTTCCTGAATAAGATTTCCTAGCAATAATACCACGCGTAATTCCTTCAGAAACGGTAATTAACCCATCAGGCTTTGCATACGCAATGACAACCCGAAACTGTGCACCTCGCTTTTGGCTCGGAACTCCATCCAGTTGTTGTAACGTGTGAGAAATTATTGACTCATCGGTTTCTTCAGGAGCCCACCGTTTGCTATAGACGCCGGGTTTTCCATCCAATGCATCAATTTCCATACCTGAGTCATCACCCAATGTTGGCAATCCGCTTTTCTTGGCAAAATAAGTAGCCTTTTTAATAGCGTTCAATTCAAATGTCGGTTGATCTTCCTCGACATCTTCCGTGATACCAACGTCGTTTAGTGAGACCAATATGTACGGGATATCTAAGAGAAATCTTGAAATATCGTTAAACTTTGCAGGATTATGAGTAGCTATGAGGAGTTTTTGCATAGGTCAACTGTAGTGGCGCAGCTTGCTGCGCCTTGGTTTAGCATGCTAAACCACTACATTATTAATTCTTTTTTCTCGACTGTTCCGCCGCAGTATTTCAAAATATACTCAATTCCTTTTTCTAACCCTTTCATAACTTCTTCTGCTGAGATTCCCGGCGCACCATCTGAAAATAAAATAATATCTTTTGTTTCTTCTGTCACCTTTGTATTATTTGCATCACGATAATTAAGGTCCAGCGTAATGATTTGCTTCTGATCTGCGTAGACCAATTCTTCATTTTTAATGATTGTTGGGGAATCGTCACCGAGCAAATGAATCGTCTCACCCTCTTTTGCAAAACGCAACGTAACAGGCAACGCTATTTCTGATAGATCAAACGATCCCAGTCCAATTTTAGATTCCAGAACGGCAAGGTTGTAGGCGTCAACTAATGTATTAACCGTGTATAAACCTTTTCCTAAAGCAATTCTTCTCAAGAGCGCTTCAGGAGAAGGTCGACGCGAATGCCAATCAATGCCGAATGATTTAAATAGTTTCCGGTATGCTTGTATCGTTGAATATAAACTGATATCTTCTGTTGTTAATTTCCCAATTTTTTCCAACACTTCTTTTTTATCTTTTTCTAATTCTTTTACTTGTTTTTTGATTAATACATTTTTTATAACGGCTACAGCAAAGCTCATCCCGACAAATCGACTCGAAACATCATGGTCGATTAGTGCTAAATCGCTTTTTCTCTTTTTATCCGTACCCAATGAGGAACTTTTTGAATTTTCTGTAGAAGAATATTCAGAAGCCTCACTTAACCTTTTTATGACAAACTCCTTATCCAGTGAGTCAATAAACCACCCTGCTTTCGGTCCAAATGGTTTTCCTAAAAGAGAAATATATAGTGCTTGAAATGCATCTTTTCCCGATAAATTCATTTCTTTTGCTGTATTATACAGAGTAACTTGCAAAGACTCAGGATTTCTATACGATTCCAAAATATTAATAATCGATCCCAAATATCGTTTCTGATTTTGTGATAAGTTCTTAATTTCATTCGGAAGTTTTTCAGAAACAGAAAATCTTGCATTCTCCGGCGCGTAATTCTCAAGCCATTTTTGGGCATATGTGATTCTTTGCTTCAGTATTTCTTTTTCGGTTGCAGTTAACGAAGAACCTTTTTCCTTTCTAAAATGATCTTCCGGATCTTTCGTGTGAAGCTGAATTACATTTGCTATATCGCGAAATCGCGGTAAGTAAACATCTTTTCGATACCAGTTATTTATTTGTGAAAAATGAAACACACGTCCCAAATCGTTTGCTGAATCATGCCAGTACTCCTGTGCACATCGGTCAAACTCGTCAAACAAATCAGGAATGGTCATTCCCGTCGGATCAAAATCGATTGCTTTTCGCGGAGGAGTTCGTACTAACAAAAATCGTGCAACTTCAGAAGGCAATATAGCAGTAATGTCTCGTGCTTTAATACCCGTTCCTTTTGACGTAGACATTTTTTTACCGCCGAATAAAAAGAATTCATACGGAAAATAATAGGGTTTATTAGATTTAAACACCTCGTCACAAAGTGCAAATGCAATGTCATAGGAACCGCCGCGGCTTGCATGATCTTTGCCCGCCCCTTCAAACGTTACTCCCAAAACCATCCAGTGAGCCGGCCAGTCTACTTTCCAGGGAAGCTTTGCGTTTCCGTCAAATGGCGACATGGTCCCCAAATGCCCACATCCTTCTGCCCATTTTACAAGATTTTTCTCACACCTATAGGTGACCATTTTCCCATCCCATGCCGTTACTTTTGTCGTTCCTACTTTACTGCAGTTAGGACAAATTACTTGCAGCGGATACCATCCTTGTCGTTTCTTATCTGAACCTGAGATTTGTTTATAAATGTCCTGAATTTTTTCAGCATTATCAAGAGCGATTTTAATTGCTTCATTGAATTTTCCCTCATGGTACATATCCCATGACGATAAATATTCCGCTTCCACACCCAACGTTTCCAATACCTGTTTGAAATCTTGGGCGAAATAGTCTGCAAAGCTTCTCGCTTTTTTATCCGGAGAAGGAGCTAATCGCAAAGGATAGCCAAAATACGGTGCGTGTGTTTTTAATAAGTCGGGCGAGAGCCCATCTATATGATCGAAATCATTAAAAACACACGTATTGATCGTTTTATTATTTTTCTCATGAAGTGCTTTGTAGACAACGTCATGTAAAATCGGACCCCGGAGTGATCCAATATGAGGATATCCTGACAGTGTTTTCATATCGTCCACGTGTTGAGGAGTACTTCCTATTTTTTGTGCGATTTCATCAACCCAAAACATACCTTTGATTATAACAAATAAAAACCCCTCCCTGTCTGCCTGCCGGCAGGCGTTACGGAGGGGTGAAAAGTAACCAAAGAAATCCCTCCGGTTTACGGATTGGACTTCCGGGAATTATTTATAATAGAAATGTTCATCATCGTTAATGTCATTCCGGGCGAAGCGTAGTGGAGACCCGGAATCTATATTATTTTTATAGATCCCGGATCAAGTCCGGGATGACACTGTTGTGTCACTTTATATCTAAAATCTTATATTTCACTTTTCCTGCCGGAGCATCAACTTCTACCTCGTCTCCTTTTCTTTTTCCGACTAAGGCTTTTCCCAGAGGTGAACTGTGTGAAATCTTTTTCTCACGCGGATCTGCTTCCCATTCTCCCACTATGTTAAATGTGTGCTCTTTTCCATCAGCATGAACCAATACCTTGCTGCCTATTTCAATAAGTTTATGTCCTTTAGACGGTGCTTTTGCCACTTTTGCGTGTTTTAGGATCTCTTCCAATTCAGAAATTCTGCCATCAATAAATGACAGGTCTTCCACTGCCGCTGAGTACTCACTGTTTTCTTTCAGATCACCTTCAGCTTTTGCATCTGCTAGGCGTTTGACCGCTTTGGGACGTTTAACATTTTTCAATTCGTCAAACTCTACTTTAAGTTCAGTAAGCCCTTCCTGTGTTAATAGTATTCGTTGATCATCCATAATTGCCAAATAAAAATCCCCTCATTAATAGAAAGAGTGGGAATACGTAGTATACGCTACCACTGCAACTACAAATAAGAATATTACTCTGATTTTGGCTTCTTGTCAAGGATTGCGAACTCCATCGTTTTGTTATAAACTGAACGATTTGATATAATTTGTACCATCGGCCCCATCGTCCCCACCTGCAACGCTTTGCGTAGCAATGCGGGCAGGTAGCGGCCTCGGACATGATAAAATAGTAAGGCGCCATCGTCTAGCGGCCTAGGACAACAGATTCTCAATCTGTAAATCGAGGGTTCAAATCCCTCTGGCGTCACAAATAAATTACAGGGCCGCTTAGCTCAGCTTCAGCCAAAGGCTGATCCGCCTCTGGCGGAGGCTAGACCCGCTTGCATCGCTATGCGAAGCGTTAGCGGGCAAGACGTTCGGTTTATATAACTTAATTAATCAGGGTTTGTAGCTCAGTTGGCTAGAGCGCTTCGCTTACATCGAAGAGGTCACAGGTTCGAGTCCTGTCAAACCCACCATGCGCCCGTAGCTTAATGGATAGACCTGCCCGCCATCGGCTATCGCCGAAGGTGATTGCAGGCGGGGCAATTCTACCGGTGTAGCTCAGTTGGATAGAGCAACTCCCTTCTAAGGAGTAGGTCGGAGGTTCGAATCCTCTCACCGGTACAAAGCGTTCTTGTCCCTTTTTCCATTTTATGCCACGACAAAGAAAAATCTCATATAATTATAAAACGTCTGAATCGATTGAGAAGAAATCGATCAAGCCTGTCATATATTTTTTATTACTTTTCTTTACCGTATTTGTAGTTTTTAACATGCGAAACACCACGACAAAAGCTTCAAATGTACTTCCTTTTAACGCGGTCTCTGATGAGCCGCAAACACTCTCGGAACTTTCTCTGGCAATACGAAATAGAATAGCTGAAGAAGAGGGCACGTACTCGATACGGTTTGAGGATTTTGGAACCAAAAATGCATTTGGTATTAATGATGAGCCCGTCGTAACTGCGGCATCAGTTATTAAAATACCAGCATTGGCTGCTCTCTACTATCTTGCAGAGCAAAGAGATATTGATCTTAATGAGGTTATCACGATTCCTGAGTCAGATATGCAGAGGTGGGGCACAGGCATTATACGTTATCAAGACGCTGGTGCTACGTATACCATTCGTGAACTTGCACAAGTTATGATGGAACACAGCGATAATACTGCGGTGTATGTGCTGGCCAATCGGGTAATTGGATTAGAGCGTTTACAAGAGCTTATCGATTCGTGGGGATTAAGCAATACCAATTATTTGGAAAATAATATTTCTAATAAAGATATGAACAAGGTTATGAGAATGATGTATTCAGGAGAATTGGTCAAAGATGAAGAGCTTAACGTAGAAATGATGGGGTGGATGGATGACAGTGATTTTGAAGAACGTTTGCCAAAGTATATTCCTGAAGAAGTTTCTGTCTACCATAAAATTGGCAACGAGGTACGAATTACCCACGATGTTGGCGTTATTGATCTACCCGAAAAGCCATATTACCTTGGAGTACTAGGAATTGAAATACCCGACCATGAACATGCCACAGAAGTTATTGCTCAGATTTCCCAGATGGTATTTGAGTATCAGAGTCGAATGAACCAGTAGAATCCATGTTTTCCGGTAATTCCACACATTCAGCCATACACGCTTCCTGATCAACAGCAGATTCACACTGTTGAGAACATTGAATAGTATTTCCTAAAAATCCTTCTGAGTTTAAAGCTGATGAAAATATCGCTCCGAAGGCACCAAATATGAGCACGAATATCAGAACACTAAATAATAGTGGTAACAAAATAAGAATTTTTGCCCATACCGGCCATCTCTTCATCCAGATAAACATAAATATAAGTCCAATCGGATAGAACCAGACAAGAAGAAGCGCAACGACAGCAGATTTTGTATCATCCGTCATGCCGTCTTGATGCTCCGCAGACTGCACGGGAGAAGGCGGTACTTGACTAGCGTTCACTGTTTGACTGGTTGTCGTATCTGATTCCATGTTATTGTTCTAAAATAAATGAATTTGTTGAATCAACACAATTCGGCAATTCGGCATTTTCTTCTGAATCAAACGTCGTACAAATGGTAAAATCCTGACCTCCCATTGTTACTTCATACAGGTATGGTTGATCAGTAGTAGGGTCAGTCGGAATTTCTGCAAGATATTCCGGGACGAGCTCATCCAATGTTGAAGGAAGTGTACCTATATTATCTTTTTCATACATACGTACTGCCTGTTGAATACTGGCAACTTCCCTAATACGCTCCATGTCATGTGCTTTAGCCAGCTGTTCTTTTGGATTAATAGCGATAAGTGCGCTAACTGCAATTATGGGTAAAATGAGAAGAATAATCGAGGCCACTGTCAACAAAATTTTAACCCATACCGGCCATTTCATCCAGACGTACATCAAAATAAGCCCCAGCGGATTAAATATAATTAGCAAAAGTATAACAATAACTGTTTTTGCAGTGCCTGGTTGCGTTGCTTCTTGATTCTGTACTGCGGGCTGGGGAGAAGGTGCTGGTTGAACTGGATTCGGAGCAGTTGGAGCAGATGGCGTAATGGGAGGTTGTGGTTGATTATCCATATCATGAGTAAATCATATGGATAACATACGTGTCAATAGTTAAGCTTGTATAGGCACAACGGGTGGTTCTAATGGAGGCGTAGCCATTTGTTTGACTACACGTTTTTTCTGACCGTTTGATTTGGTGATATCTTTCGTCAATGCCAATTTCAGCACTTCATCAACATCTTTTACAAAATGGAATTTCAAATCGTTTTTCACGTTTTCAGGAATTTCCTCAAGATCTTTCTTGTTATCTTTCGGCATGATTATTTCTTTAAGTCCGGCTCGATGAGCGGCTATAATTTTTTCTTTCACGCCGCCGATCTCAAGTGCACGACCGCGTAGAGTAACTTCTCCGGTCATACCGACTAATTTTTTCACCGGTATTTTTATCAAGGCAGAAACAATTGCGGTCGAAATTGCAAGGCCGGCAGACGGTCCGTCCTTTGGCACCGCGCCTTCTGGTACGTGAACATGCACATCAAGATTCGAGTAAAAATTATCTTTAAGACCTAACACTTTTGATCGTGTCCTGACATAGCTCATAGCCGCCTGACAGGATTCTTTCATGACGTCACCCAGTTGACCAGTGAGAAGTAGGTTTCCTTTTCCGGGCATTAGTGCAACTTCGATAAATAATATATCTCCACCGGCTTCTGTCCATGCCAAACCAGTCACCATACCCACCTCATCCTTCTTTTCTGCCAATAGAGAAGAAAACTTTTCAGGTCCGAGTAATTTGGCTATTTCCTGTACGCCAACGGTGTATTTCCCCTTCATGCCTTCTGCAATTTTTCGAGCTACTTTCCGCAGTACTTTTGCAATTTCGCGCTCAAGACTTCGTACACCTGCTTCACGCGTATAGCGGTTAATAATGTAATGAGTCGCTTTATCCGTAAAGACAACTTCCTTGTCGTCCAAAGCATTTACCTCTTCTTGTTTGCTTATTAAATACTTTTTAGCGATATTATATTTTTCATCCTCGGTGTAACCGGCAAATCGAATGATTTCTAATCGGTCCCGCAGAGCCGGGGGAATCGTGTCTAATACATTTGCGGTTGTAATGAAAAATACGCGCGATAAATCATAGGGTACTTCAAGATAATGATCTTCAAATGCAAAATTCTGTTCAGGGTCAAGCGCCTCAAGAAGGGCCGAAGAAGGATCACCCCTGAAATCATTTCCGAGCTTATCAATTTCATCGAGCATAAATACCGGATTAGTGGTATTTGCATTTTTCATTCCTTGAATAATACGTCCGGGAAGTGCACCGACATACGTGCGGCGATGACCCCGAATCTCAGCTTCATCCCGAATGCCTCCCAGACTCATTTTGACAAACTTACGGTTGAGTGCTCGGGCAATTGACCGGCCAATGGACGTTTTACCCACGCCCGGAGGACCTACCAAACACAGAATGGTCGGTGAAAAAGCGCGGCTAGAAGAAGCATCAGTTTTATCTCTTTGCGTTGCTTTTTTAAATTGACGGGCATTTTTAAGCTTCATGACCGCTAAATATTCAATAACACGCTCTTTTACTTTCCGTAGTCCGTAATGATCTTCATCGAGTATTTCTTCTGCTTTTTTCATATCCACTGATGCTTTTTCTGAATCGTTCCAAGGAACATCAGTTAACCAATCCAGATATGATCGAAGATAGGACGATTCAGGATTATAATTTGACATTTGCGATAGACGCTTCAACTCCCGTTTTGCCTTCTTTTCAACATCCGCGGGCATATTAGCCTTTTTGATTTTATCGTAGACCTCTTTTACTTCTCGATTCTCCCCGTCTTTGCCTAGCTCCTTTTCGATCGTCTTGAGACGCTCTTCTAGCACTGTTTTTCTAAAGTTTTGATCGAATTTCTTTTGAGTTTTGTTGTCGATATTTTTCTCAATTTCCAGGACTCTGAGCTCACTGGATAACAACTGAGCAATCTTATTCAATCGTGATTTAAGATCGTTATCCTCAAGAAGAAGCTGGCGTTCTTGCCGTTGTGTATCAACGATAGATGCTATTTGATTGGCAAGTTCCAATGCATTTAACCCACTTGTAATTTTCATGAACGAAATAAAATCCATGCTTTTGCCTAAACTGACGGCACGTCGAAGTTGTGAGCTGACATGTTTGCACAGCGCCTTTATCTCATCATCCTCTTCTTCTACCTGTTCAGGGATTTCGACAACTTTTCCGACTAAATACGGTTCAAATGATTCAAATGACAATATCTGAACACGTTCCACTCCTTTAATAAGCGCATTAATTTCAACACGACCATTGTCATCCGTGTTTCTCTGAAGTTTCTCAACTTTTATGAGAGACCCAATCGTATATAAATCAGTGGAGGTCGGTTCGTTGATGCTGGGGTCTTTTTGCATAACCACGACAGCCATGGAGTTTTCTTTATGAGCTTTTTCAATAGCGGCAACCGAACGAGAGCGTCCAAATACTAAAACGCTTTCAGTGTGAGGAAACACTACTCCGTTTCGAATCGGAATAATGGGGTATTCTTTTTCCTGTTTTATAGACATGACGGTCGGCATAGTTTTAGCACTTTATCATAGACACTGCTAATTGTCAATGGGAGAGAGATTAGTCTATATCGGTTTGTACAGATACTTGTTCTAGACTTACTTTACCGAGTGTGTCTTCTGCAAATGATACCGTCATACTTTTTTCATAACTCTGATACTCTTCCCAGCTTATAACACCATGAAGAAATGCCATACGAACTCCAGTAAGGGTGTTTAAATCAACCTGTGGCATATTTGGAATTTCAGACAAATTTTCACTCTTTAGCATATTATATAAACTCAGATAGTAATTGATCTGCTTTTGCTATTTTATCATGTTTATACAAAGGTATTTCTCCCAACTGTCCAATACTTTCTTCGTATGTTGGCTTTTCTACCTGATACAGAATCCCTAGAGGAATTTTCTCGAGAAGTTCAAATGATTTTTCCATGGCGGCGACTTTATTTGTTTTGTCGTAGTTTTCATCGAGATGATAGACCCGCTGCCGAAACCATGCATACGTATTTAACTTATTAAAGGTTACACACGGTTGATACACATTGACGACGGAAAATCCTTTGTGAAGGATTGCCTGCTGTATAAGATTGGTTAAATGAGGGATGTCACCGGCAAAACCCTGACCGACGAAACTTGCTCCCTGAGAAATGGCTAATGCCGTCGGGTTAAGTGGTTCTTCAATGATGCCTTGCGGAGTAGATTTTGCTTTTGTACCTTTAAGAGCCGTAGGTGAATTTTGTCCCGTGGTGAGGCCATAGACTTGATTATTATGAATCATAACCGTAATGTTGTAATTTCCCCGACAGGCATGAATCAT
>MGAO01000021.1 GCA_001788215.1 Candidatus Roizmanbacteria bacterium RIFCSPLOWO2_01_FULL_40_14
ATATAGTCGATCCACGATCAAGTCGGGGATGACAAATAGTCACAATGATGGAAGTATGTGGATAGAGAATTTGCAGGCCCTCATTTTTGATTCCTACTTTGATCCGCATAAAGGCGTTGTGTCATTTGTCCGTGTTTTTAACGGATCAGTGCAAAAAGGTCAGAGGCTCAATCTTGTTATTGCTCAAAGATCATTTGAGTCTTTGGAAGTCGGCACCTTTTCACCTGATCTCAAGTCAAAGGATTCATTACAATCGGGCGAAATAGGATACATCATTACCAATTTAAAAGATATTCATGATGTACGTGTCGGAGACACTGTTTCGGATCAGAAGCTGGGCGATCCCCTCCCCGGCTATCGAAAAGTAAAACCTATGGTATTTGCTTCACTTTTTCCGACAGATAGCGAGGATTATGAACACGTGACCCGAGCGCTGGAAAAAATTTACTTGACTGACTCCTCACTCGTGTTTAATGCAATATACAGCCGCGCTCTCGGTCCTGGTTATCGGGTAGGGTTTTTAGGACTTCTCCATGCAGATGTCGTTCGGGAACGTCTGGAGCGGGAATATGATTTGAATTTACTTCTGACACCCCCGCAGGTTGATTACAAAATAGAAAACGAAACATACCAAGAACCCGTAATTAAAATTTCCATCATTACACCGGTGGAATACATGGGCCCCGTAACCCGGGTGTGTGAACAGCATCGTGCTCGCTTTATAACCATAGACAATAAACATCAGGTTTACATGGAATACGAAATGCCCCTTTCTGAAATGATTTCTGATTTTTTTGACAAAATTAAATCAGTTACTTCAGGATATGCGTCGTTTGACTGGGAGTTTTTGAGATATGAAACGGTCAACGCAGACAAATTGTCGTTATTATTAAATGGTGAAGAAGTTGCAGAATTTTCTGAAATTGTTGTGGCAGACCGGGCGATGGAAAAAGGCCAGTATATTACTAAAAAACTAAAAGAACTAATCCCTCGCCAGCAGTTCGAAGTTCGTATCCAAGCATACTATAAAGGACGAATTATTTCATCAGAACGAGTTGCACCGTTTCGAAAAGATGTTCTCATTAAGTCCGGAAAGATGGTCGGCGGCGGCGATTACAGTCGTAAACGAAAACTTCTCGAAAAACAGAAGAAAGGAAAGAAGAAAATGAAAATGATTGGCCATGTCGAAATCCCCAAAGAGGCGTTTATGGGGTTGTTTAAGAAGTAAAAAACTCTGTTATAATAATTTATCCTCTATGAAATCTAATAAATGTATCATTCTCATCGATGGTAGTAATTTTTACTTTAAGCTGAAAGATTTAAAGATTCACAATCTTCTTGATTTCAATTTTTCAGGTTTTGCAGCAATACTTGTCGGCAAATCTAAACTCATTCATGCCACATATTACATCGGGAAAATACGAACAGATGGAACAGAAAAAACACAACGATTATTTAACAACCAGAGAAAACTTTTTACTCACCTTAAAAAACATCACTATAAGTATTCACTTGGATATTTGATGAAAACAGATGGCAAATATCATGAAAAGGGTGTTGATGTAAATATCGCCGTTGATCTGCTCGTGGCTGCTTATGAAAACGTATGCGATCGAATTATTTTGGTTTCATCTGATACAGATTTATTACCAGCTATTAGCAAAGCTAGGGAAAAGGGAAGGATAGTTGAATATATTGGATTTTCTCATCAACCGAGTCTTGCTATGGTTGCTCGTTGTACAGAATCGCGTCTCTTAAGAGGAGAAGACTTTAGATCTTTAATAGCTTCCAGAAGGGCATAAAAAATCCTGCGAAGACCTTACGGTGTCGCAGGAGATTTTAGAATTTTATAGTAACACAGGAGACAAGATCTGTCAAGGTTTTTGAAGTTAAAATAAGCGTTCATGGGGTTGCTTAGAAAGTAGTTTCAATATCAGAAGTCTGTATTCCAGCAATTTTCGCAAGTGTATTCATTAGAGGAAACGCGTATGATTGCTGTTTCTCTTCTTCTAATGCCTCTACAAAGATTGTATCAACTTTTTTTTTAAGTTCTTCCAGTTCACGTTGCGTTTCTGTCAATTCTATTTCTTGAGCCTCGACATCATGTCCCATATTTTCATCGAATAGCAATATATTTAATTTATTTTTAGTCGGATCTTGTGTTTTACTTACTTGTTCAAGACCATATAGAGAATTTTTGATCTCTTGTTCTCCAAGAAGAACCTGAGATTCTATAGATTCATCGGGAGATTCAATCCAATCATTTAATCGAGCTTTTTGTTCTTCTGGAGTGTCAGCACTTGCGAGATCTTGAAGGATAGTATAAAACAAAGCAGCGCCAAATAGTGATCTATCAATAGCATAAATCACTCTACGCTCTTTCTGTCCCAACCAGTAATGCCTGCTAGCTAATTCTTTCGTTTCGTTATCCATTGTGTTAGTTTAACATACTATAGCAATATATAACAAAATCTGGGTCTCAATAAGCATCGAAGATTAGTGAAAGAAATATGTATGGAACTAGTTACTCTAAAAAAGTCAGGGCTTTTCCTTGTTTATTTGCCCGTCCGGTGCGGCCGATGCGGTGAATATAATCTTCCCAACTTTGCGGCAGATCATAATTAATGACATGGGTTATATTGTCAACGTCAATTCCCCGTGATGCAAGATCGGTTGCGGTGAGAATAGTGATTCTATTTTCTTTAAAATCATCAAGAGTACTTTGGCGATGGTTTTGCGATTTGCCTCCATGGATCGTTCCCGCTTTAAATCCCCGCTCTACCAATCTCTTTGAAAGTTTATCAACTGCCCACTTTGTTTTCCCAAATATTAATACTTTTTTTACTTCTTCTTTGATAAGAATATCGTGCAGAGTATCAAGCTTTGATAACGGCGGTTGAACACGAACAACATCCTGCTCTACGGTTTCTGCTGTCTCACGTCGTGTTAATTCAAACTTTATGGGATTGGATACAAACGATTTGATTATTTCTTCTTCCCGATTCCCTACCGTTGCAGAAAAAAATAATGATTGTCTATTTTTTGGCAAATAAGAAATAATTCGTTTTACATCATGGATAAAACCAATATCGAGCATGCGATCTACTTCGTCGAGAACTATTTTTGTGAAGCGGGAAAGATTAATACTGTTGCGCTTAACAAGATCAAGGAGTCTTCCCGGCGTGGCTATAACGATGTTATAATCTCTGCGCAGTCTTCCTACTTGACGCTGTATATTGGTACCGCCGATGATCAGTACCGGAGATAGATTTGATCCTTCAGTAAATGATAAAAATTCATCCCGTATTTGAAGTGCAAGCTCTCGTGTCGGTGCGACGATAAGTGTTTTCATCTGACGATCAGCATGCATAGTGTTGATAAGAGGTACCAGAAATGCCGCTGTTTTACCCGTTCCCGTATTTGCAATACCAATGACATCTCTGCCGTTCATAATCGGTGAAATAGCTTGGTCCTGAATAGGCGTTGGATTTTTATATCCTTTTTTAATGATATTTTGAAGCAAACTTTCATTGAGATTAAAATCTGAAAAGGAGAACTTCGGTATATATTCATTTGCCACACTCATCTCTACCGGTTTGTTGATAAACCGAGCGGGATTGATATATTTTCCGGATAAATTTGCACGAAAACCAGGACCAGGACGATTTCTCCGGCCACGAAATCCATACGATCGTGTGTTTTTGTACATATAACGATGATTTAGAATATTTATGAAGAGATCTAATCGATAGCTCACTCATAGAGCTATCAAGTACGAAGTTTCTTTTCAGGAAGTCTTGTAAATACAGCTCGCTTCTTAAATCAGAGTGTAGTATACCAAATTACATCTGAATTAGCAAATGCCATACAGAATTATTCAGTGTATCACGTGCCATTCCCGCGAAGGCGGGAATCTATTCATGATTTATATCAGCACTCGTGATAAGTTTTTTATTTTTCGCGTGCTTGAGTTTTCCGAATTTGTGTTTTAGAGATCGGAGGAAATATTTTGTGGTACGAAATTCCTTCACCTGTTTTCGCCTCATGGAAATAATTTGTGAACGTTTTTGAACAAATTCGAACGTATTACAAAGGTAGCGGCGGCTGACCACACCCAGCAGCCGCACTATTTTAAAGCTCGGCCTGTGGCCTCGCTTATTTTCAGCGCGCGCGACTTTTCATCTCGCTTACAGCGAGATGTTTTCTATCTTAATTTTAACAAATATTTAGTGAAATTGCGGATAAATTTGGCAGTTCTTGCTAACTATTATGAGAAGAGAATATTAGATTTCAATTAACTTGGGCGTCCGTCATTCAATAAATCATTCATCAGTTTGTGTGCATCTTGATCTCGTCTGACTTTATGAGTTAAAATAGCATTTATCCTAGGATCAACAGTTACAATATGTGCTCCGTCTCCGAAGAAATATATTTTAGTTGGATCATCCGGAAAAGTAATTTGAATACCTCTCTTCGTGCTTACTGCGTCCTGTGAGTGATGAATTTGAACCACCGCATCTCTAGAACCAACCATTCCCGTACCAGCAACTGTTCCTTGATATGGTGCTCCTCCCATTCTTTCAGAAAGAGTGGAATACAGTCTATCAAAATTTTTTACAGCACCATCCGAATTTCCGTCAAGCCGATTACTTGAATATATTCTATAAGGCAAATCCAGAAAAAAATCACCATATACATCTGCAAGTTCTACAGGATTTACAATTGTTAGTGCGTTTTGCGCAGTTCTTCTGGGATTTTCTATTGGCATAATGTACAAAATTATAAGATATATTGAAGAGAAAAGCAAATTTCGCAAGCCTGGGAATTATTTTTAACTGCTTGCAAATTGTTTCTGGGAATTGCTATATTATTATTGGACTCAAATTTTCTTCCGGTTTTTTAATGGCCGCTTTGGACAAATCCGGAAGGGTTTGAGTCCACCAGAGCGGCTATTTGAATTTATAAAAGTTCTTTAAAAATTTTTGCGTTTTTCTTCATTCTTTTTTTACGGCGACTCTCGGCAAATTTGAATTATGCCTTTGCAGTGCTGTCTGCGGAGGGGGGCGCAGCCAGCGCTACCCCCAATTCTCTTGCCATTTCCAAAATGGTGACGCATATCGGATTCGAACCGATGATTTTCGCCTTGAAAGGGCGACGTCCTAACCGCTAGACGAATGCGCCGCGTCAAACGCGGCTGCCAAGTCTGACTTGGCGCCGAACATCACAATTTTATCATAGAAGAGGATTGTACTCAATTAATATAGAGTCCGGAATGACAAATCGATTAATATTTGCTATTCTATGCACATCAAATTTTATGACTGTCCTTGGCATAGATCCTGGTATTGCGCGCTGCGGTTGGGGTGTTGTCGAAAAAAATACCTCAGCATCAATAAAAACAATTGATTTCGGATGTGTTGTCACGTTATCTACTACCGATGAAGCGACCCGTTTATCCCAACTATATAGTGAGATATTAAATCTGTTAAAAAAATATAAACCTGATGTTGTTGCAGTGGAGAAACTTTTTTTTGCGGCAAACGCAAAAACAGCCCTCACGGTCGGCCAGGCACGGGGTGCTATACTGGTGGCTGCAGGAACAGCCGGGGTCAGCGTTGCTTCATTTACTCCATTGGAAGTAAAACAGGCAATTACGGGATATGGTAGGGCTGATAAGGTGCAAATGCAGAGAATGGTTACCAAAACATTGGGACTATCGAAAACTCCTCAACCTGATGATACAGCCGATGCACTGGCTGTGGCCATTACGTATTGTTTTATGAAAAGGTATGATAGGTCAACTAACCGGTAAACCACACATAGACATATCAGACAACGCAATTATTGATGTACAGGGTGTGGGATATGAAGTTCGTATCACCCCCAGTACAAAATCACAGCTTTCTCAGACTAATCAGTGTCAATTATTTATTCACACGCACGTGCGGGATGACGCCATAGAACTCTATGGATTTTTGACAAAAAAGGAGCTTGAACTTTTTAAATTACTCATTGGAGTTTCAGGAATTGGCCCGAAGACGGGTATTAAAATTGTAGATTTCGGTGTGGCCGGTATTACCAATGCGGTTGTTAATGCGGACGTATCATTTTTTTCTCAAATACCAAAAGTCGGTAAAAAATCGGCGCAGAAAATTATTATAGAACTAAAATCAAAGTTAGGTTCTCTGGAAGAACTCGACTTGACGGCAGACAATACCGAGACAAACGATATGATACAAACGCTGATGAGTATGGGATTTTCACGACAGGATGTTGTATCAACATTTAAAAGAATTCCTGAGAATTTACAGACTATAGAAGAAAAGATCAGATTTGCATTAAAGGAAATGGGAAGATAAGACACCGGTCATTCCCGCGAAGGCGGGAATCCCATTTAGGGCATAGATTCCCGACTCGCTTTGCTCTCGGGAATGACAAGTGTTATGGATAAAACACGTGTATCACAACAAAACCAGGAAGAGGAACAAATACTTAATGTACTTCGTGTCCGTGCGTGGAATGCATTTCAGGGCCAAAAGAATGTTAAAGAAGCACTTCAAATAGCTATAAAAGCTGCTAAGAAAAGAAAAGAACCTATTGAACATATTTTACTGTATGGTCCCCCGGGTTTAGGAAAGACGACACTCGCCCATCTCGTGGCAAAAGAAATGGGATCTCATATTAAAATAACCGCGGGTCCTGCTCTTGAAAGATCGGGAGATATCGCCGCTATTTTAACAAATCTGGAGGAAAACGATATTCTTTTCATCGATGAAATTCATCGTCTAAATAAAGTGGTTGAAGAAACGCTCTATCCCGCCATGGAAGATTATGCACTTGATATTGTGGTGGGAAAAGGACCTTCTGCCAGAACACTGAGATTAAATCTTCCCCGCTTTACGATCATTGGCGCTACGACGAGAAGCGGCCTCCTCTCTTCCCCCTTGCGCGACCGGTTCGGCGTGGTGCATCGGTTAAATTATTATGGAGAGCCTGAACTTGAGCGTATTATTACGACGGCGGCTGAGACGCTGAAGATCGCTATTCATGAAGGATCGGCAAAAGAGCTTGCTCGCCGCGCACGTGGTACTCCCCGTATTGCGTTGAAATTGCTTAAGCGGGTTCGTGATTTTGCACAGGTAAAAGGGTCAGGTTCAATCGATCAGAACGCACTGGATCAAGCATTTGAAGTTTTGGAAGTAGACGCACGAGGATTAGATAAAAATGACCGTGAATACTTGCTCACTATACTGAATAAATTCTCCGGCGGACCGGTAGGTATTGAGACGTTGGCAAGTTCTTTATCTGAAGATATCGGGACAATTGAGGATGTTGTTGAACCGTATCTTATGCAAATAGGATTTGTAAAGCGCACATCCAGAGGAAGAGTTGCGGTTGCTTCTGCGTACAAACACTTTAATATGCCATTTCGAAAAGAGATGCAGGAAAGGATGCTATGACTGTAGTTTGGCAACAACGACAAAGCGTTTAGAGTCAAGAAAACCAATGCATGTATAAAGAGTGATACGTATGTCTTCTGTTTGTTCGATAACTTCCACTTCATCGGGATTAACGGTGTGTGTATATTCAACAATAAACGTTTTGGTAGTATTGTCGGAAAAGCTTATTTGAATAATTTCTCCTGGGTTTATTTTCGGTAATTTACCTAATATAGATGCCCAATTATGTCCATATAAAATACTATTTCCCTTCTCTCCCGGAATTGGGGAAAGCGCAAGATACGAAATACCAGTATTTGATGTTTCCCATCTGTTACTCGTAATTGTTGATGGAACAACGGGTAGATTGACTTCTATACCTGGTATGCGTAACTGAGTGGGAGTTGCTTGCTTGACCGGGTATTCAACTATAAATTCTGATGGATATGATGCAAAAGCGAGTTTACCCGGCGTATATCGTACATAAGCAAGATAACTTCCGTACAAAAGAGATGCAACTCCGATAAGAACTAATAACGAGGAAATTCGATTACTCACGAAGTCAAGAATTGGACCTCTTAATATACAAGCCAGACGTTATCAACAGGATTCCCAGTGAAAGGAATGCGATGATGGCTTGTATAGTGCCCGTTGATGCTAGTCCTAAAACACTTCCACCGGCTGACGAATCACTCGTTCCTCCCACCGATCCATTCTCAGAACGGCACGCATAGGTTGAGTTCTTTGCCATATATGAAGTTTCATCCAGTCCCCAAAGAGATCCGTTCGGTACAAAAAACCATCCCTGATTTTTAAGGATTTGAACTTCACTTTCTGTTAAGCTATTTACCTTCCACCAATTTGTTTGGATTCCGTCTCCACCTTCCGAACAGAAACATTGAGATAATCTGTTGTCTGAAAGTGTATATACCGTATCGCTACCCGTATATGTTTGATTATTTCCCACGATACCGTGCGTTCCACTTGAATAGGATACCTTTACATCACCCTCTGGGCTTTGACAGGAAGGAAAATCAGGGGGTGTTACCGCCATGGCTATAGAATCACTCTGCATGAAAAAAGTGATGGCCAGTAGTATTGAAATAAATAGTTTTCCAGTCATATTATAGGGTTTTAATATATCATAGACTGTATAAAAAAGCAAATACTATAAGATTATTTAGTTTTAAGAGGACGTTTGAATAAACGAAGTATTTTATATAATAGAGACGGATTATTTTGTTCGAGAATTATGGTGATATTAGAATTTTCGTAATAAATATATTTAAGACTATATCCCTCTTTGCTAACGTGTTCAATTTCCTTTTTATCTAAAAATGGTAATGAAAAGAAGCCGCTTGAGTCGCTGGTCGTTTCTCTATATGCATTTAACACGGTCACATTTGCTATAGGTTTACCAATTTCATCTTTAGTAATTCCCGGTATTTCCAAAGGATTATAAAATGAGGCAAGTACGGAAACTGCCTTTCGAGGTGTACCGTCTGAATTCCATAGCTGTGTTGAACCGCCGACATTCACCCAATAACTGACACCTGCTAAACTTTTCTCCCGTACCATTTTAGTAAAAGCTTCATCTAGCCATGCTGCTTGCTCATCCTCTGTCATTTTTCCGTTAATATCCTCTATTGGTGCACCAAATTCACCGAGCACCACGTGCCCTCCGCTGTTTTTTGCAATCTCCGCAATATCTGACACGAGCTGGTCCGGAGAGGCGACGTAATGATCTATGACCACTATTCCCCCCAGAGCCTCTGTAGTTTCCTTATCCATGATAAGGCGGGCAACATCACCATTCATAGAATTAAAATTAGATGTTACGTCCTTATCAATTTCTCTAAATGCTTTTTGTGTTACTTCATATTCTTCTATTAAAAATGCACGATGTCCACTTATATCTCTTGTTAATCGAGGGTCTCCGGGTCCGCCGTTTTCACATTCGGGACAAGCAGTAAAGATATCGCCATCTAGAAATAAATCATTATTTTGAATAATAAATTCATACGTTTTTTCTTTGTGCTCAGTTCTGTTAATTGTTGGATAGTCGAACCATCCTTCCCAGCCTGACCAATTGCCCCGAAACCAAATCTTAAGATTATATTTTCGGGCTGAAGTGACCCATCGCTTAAGTATAGGAAGAAACTCTGTGTCATAGGGAGTTGCTATGGCAACGTGAGTAGCTCCGGTCGCGGCAATATTTTTAATTTGTTCGTCTATGTCGGTGTTAAAAGAGGGGTCAGTAAGTTTTTCACGGCTTATATCACGTGAATATTTCATCGTATCTATGGACTGAAATGTCCAAAACATTTCTTCATCATTTTTCTGTTCACTTTTTGAAATAGTTGCAGCAAATAATACAATCAGTATTACTGACAATAATAATTTCTTCTTCATATGAGTCTAAAATAAATTTATCATCCGGGTAAAAAATGAATTGACGGGCTGAAAGCGATGTTGAGGTTTGGTATAACCCGTAAGTCTTGTTGCTATAGTAATAGGTAGTACAACGTCTGAAACTTTGATAGGAGTATCTTTTTTTATGTCATGCTTGACGAGTGCATGGTGCGAAAGACCAACGGGAAGTAAGCCTTCAGAGTTTTCAATACTATCAACCATACCATATACGGTATCCCCTCCAATGCCATCAAGTCTTTGGCCGGCAAACAAGTCCTGTTTTGCTATGGCTATGGTTCTATTTATTGGATTTAATGAATTGTTAATGGTTTCTTGTCCAAAAAGAGCAACTTTTACAACAGTTTGCAGTACTTCCAAATGACAAAGGTGGTATGGTTCAAACAGCACATAGCGCGGGCCCTCTCCAAGACCCAAATATCTTAAGTATTTCTTTTGGTTAGGATCCGTGTGTTCTACTACCACAAATATTCCCGGAAATAAATTTTTTCCAATAACATAGTCAACGACCCCTTCTCTTGGCAGATTATCCCAATCAAACTTGGTAAGTACCTCTTTTACATCTGAAACTTCCGGTCCAACCATTCCTCTTTTGAGAACTTTCATACCAAAGTAATTGCCCACCAAGTCCATTTCTATAGACTGTTTTGTCCCATCAGTAAATGAGGTTGTTTGACGAACGGCTAATCCCTTATCCTTTGCCCAGGGAGCCATCTGTTCTTGTGTTGCGTGCAGATCCAGATAACGTTTCATATTTCCTGCCATCAGAACTTTAAAACCCATAAGCCGTGCCTGTGCTATAAGACGTGAGAGACTTCCGGGCTGATCACCATACACATCAGAAATCGTCACATTGTGTGCATCTGCAATCACTTTAAGCTCTGAACCAACGGTAACTTCAAGTTCTGGGTTCATGGTCACGACGTGTTTTCTAGATTTAAGCGCTATAAGGGAGGCTTCCGTGCCATAATCAATAGTACCCGTCATTTCAAGAACAACAGCATTCTCATATTTTTTTAGGAGAGACAAGTCATCAGAGACACATATAGAGCCTTTGTCTGCATATTCTCTTATTTGTGCAGTTGATTGAATGTCTTCGGAAACAACATTAATACCACTATTTTTGAGTAGCAATCTCGTTTCA
>MGAO01000022.1 GCA_001788215.1 Candidatus Roizmanbacteria bacterium RIFCSPLOWO2_01_FULL_40_14
TACTTTGAACTATTTTGATACAAAAAAACAAAATAAGAAGGAAAAAGTAGGTCAGCAAACTTTCTGTAGTACCAAAATGTGCAGCTTGAATTAATCCGGGCGTAAACGCAGTAAGTAACGCAGCAAGTAGCGCATATTTTTCTGATGCGATTGTTCTCGTTATCCGGTATACCAAATAGACGCTTATGACGCTGGTAATTGCTGACCAGAAGCGCAAAAAGAAAATTGCTTCCTGAAAGGTTACGTCTTGTAATTTGTAACTTGTAACTTGTAACTCCGAATAAGAATTGAGCAGGTAATGAAAAAACAATTGAATATAGTTTGCTATTAATGCTGAAAAGAAAGCCAAATACAGTGGTAGTTGCCCGTACGCAAAAAAATCAGGATGGAGTCCATTCTCAAACGTCATCTGTGCAACCGAACGTGCCATGTTATTCTCATCCGGATGGAAAAAGTGCCCATCACCCCACATGAGGTTGTTAAAGCGGAGAAATGAAGCAACCATCAGGATCAATATAAGGAGAATCTTTTGTTTCACTATGTTCTTTGAATCTTTACTCCACCAGCACATTCGTAAATAAAATTACCATGGTGCCCCACAGAGCAAGCGTAATAATGAGCGTTTTATCACTGGTTACAATTCGTTCAGGCGCCTCACCCGCGGTTGCACCCTCATAAATGAGCTGGGCATAGCGCATAATACCGACAATAATAAGAGGAAGGGTAGTTACCATGAGCCACTTACGACCAATGAGAGCGGGAAACGTAAGCTCTAAAAATTCGTTTAAGAAGGGAGTAAACCGCTCGGGTTCTGGTATAAAGGTAAACATGGCATAGGCAATTATGGTGCCCGTTGCAAACGTTGAGTTGTAAAAATCAAGAAGCTGTATACGATAGTGTTCAAGTGCCGGACGTGTTTTACCGCCGGTACTCCGCAGTTCCGATCGTCGTTTACATGAGGCAATAAACAATGAAAGAAATATCACGCTGAAGGTCAGCCAAATCGGAATATGCAAACCAGTCAAAACTTCACCGGCAAACACGCGAATCATAAATGAGCTTGCGATGAGCAAAATGTCAAACAGTGCATGCTGTTTGAGCCAAAGCGTATAGCTTATATGAATAATGACAAACACGAGCGATATGACAAAGAAGCTAAAACTTAATAAATACGCGCTTAAGAGTCCCAGTACGAGTAGTAGCGCACAGAGTACCAATCCTTCTGATTTTGAAACAATGCCGCTTGCCAACGGGCGCTTTTTTTTCAGTGGGTGACGCCGGTCAAGATGAGCATCGACGAGATCATTAAAAACGTATGAGGCAGAGGATAATGCACAAAAGACGAGAAATCCCGCGGTCGTTTCTATAAACCGATTGGGAGTAAATAATTCACCGCTAAAAATAATGGCGGCAAAGAGACTAAAGTTTTTAATCCATTGGTTTACTCTCACAAGATGAATGATCGCGGTTACCTTTTTCATATATCTGACTTTCTTATTGTATACCTATCTTGCTGATTTGTCCCGATTCGTTCTTGACAAGTAGAAATCACTATGCTACACTCGCTTACAGCTTCAGACGAACATCGTCATAAAGGATTTTATCTTCATGGATACTACAAAACTAGATCAATCAGTTTCTGATATTGTTGGCGAACCTCAGGATTCAGAAGAATATCTCCATACGCGCGACGTTCCAACGAAAAGACTTTCCGGCATTCTTGATATTATGCCGGAAGGACATGGCTATCTGCGGCCTCATTTTCTACCGGACACCAACGAAGATATTTATATTTCCCAAAGTCAAATTCGTAAATTTTGGCTGCGGCCCGGTGATCATGTCGCCGGAGTAGGTCGTCCTCCGAAGGAAAATGAGCGGTATCATGGTTTGCTCAAAGTTGAAAAGGTAAATGATCAGCCCGCGGAAGAATCGAAAGATCGTCCTTGGTTTAATTCATTAACTCCTATCTATCCCGATAAACAGCTTATCCTAGAGACCGAAAAAGATATTGTTAGCACTCGCATTATAGATTTGCTTGCTCCTATAGGATTTGGCCAACGGGGCTTAATCGTTTCACCTCCAAAGGCTGGTAAAACAACAATTATCAAGGAAATCGCCAATGGAATAACCGTCAATTACCCAAAAGCACATTTGATGGCAGTCCTCATTGGAGAACGTCCCGAAGAAGTAACGGATATCCAGCTTTCAGTAAAAGGTGAAGTAGTAGCTTCAAACTTTGACGAAAGTCCTGAGCGCCAAACCAGAACGGCGGAAATTGCTCTTGAACGGGCAAAGCGAATGGTTGAAATTGGTAAGCAAGTAGTGATACTGCTTGATTCTATTACCCGTTTGGCACGAGCATACAATTTAGTCGTAAATCCATCCGGGCGTACTTTGTCAGGAGGTTTTGACCCAGCCGCACTGTATCCGGCAAAACGATTCTTGGGTGCTGCGCGAAACTGTAAAGACGGCGGAAACTTAACTATTATGGGTACCGCATTGGTTGAGACCGGTTCTCGAATGGATGACCTCATCTATGAGGAATTTAAAGGAACCGGCAATATGGAATTGACTCTTGACCGCCGGCTTCAGGAGAAGCGCATATTTCCGGCTATTAATATTGAAAAATCAGGTACTCGTCATGAAGAGCTATTGCTTTCTAAAGAAAATATGGCGAAGGTAGTTACGCTCAGAAACATGTTGGCACTTCTTAATACACCAGAAGAGAAGAGTGCGGTCTTACGTGAGCGCTTGCTTAAAACAAAGAATAATAAAGACTTCCTCGAAACACTCAAGCAGGGGTAAACTACTAGATAAAAAGATCAAATGATCAAGGGATCAAATCAGCAAAGATCAAACTTGAAGAGAGAAAACATCTTTGTCATTCCCATGAAAATGGGAATCTCTATAAACAATTGTATAGATTCCCGCTTTCGTCGCGTCTGACGCGATTCGCGGGAATGACATTGGAAAATACTGAATAGTTACCTATTTAATTTATTGTTTGTTCTCTTGATCACTTGATCTATTGTTGAATTGCTTTGTCTCGTCTGATATACAAAGAGAGTATTTTGATATAGTTAACGAAAGATTTTATCAAGCCTAATGTTACCCTTTGATACAGTCTTTCAATCTTGACGATGTTGAAGTCATCTGGTACAGTTAGTGATTAGTTTTATGAATTGGATACGCATCTACCTGCTTAAGTCACTTTACACCCTCCGCTCAGACATAGCGCTCTTTTTTTATGATTTAACGATCTATCTTCAAAAACGTCTCGGAGGATTTGGGAAATTATTTGAAGACTATAAACGATTTCTCGTAGAATTATTAATGGCAAAGAGAGGACGCTACCAAGAATCCTTTCTGAATACCTCACTATTTACTCTCGTCGTATCAGGAGTTATAGCTGCCCCCTATATTTCATCTCAATATCCCACGCTTGCCGGAGAAGGCGAGGTTCTTTCAAGTGTTGCTCCATTATCAGCTACGGTTACTGATCTTAACTTTGACCAAATGAGCATGGCTACTCAAGAGAGTGTAAAACCCCGTGATCAGGTCATTGATTATGTCGTGCAGTCGGGAGACACCGTGTCGAGTATTGCACAGAAATTTGATATATCTGAAGATACGGTCCGGTGGGCAAACAACTTAAAAGGAGCAAATCCGGTCGTCAAGCCCGGTGAAATTCTCAAAATTCCTCCCGTGAGCGGAGTCGTCCATAAAGTACAACGAGGCGAAACCATTTATTCCATTGCCAAAAAATATCAAACAGAACCACAGAATATCGTGAACTTTCCCTTTAATGATTTTGTTGATCTTGAAAACTTCACGCTCTCCGTATCGCAAACGCTCATTGTTCCCGACGGAGTCATCGAAGAGCCTGATCTGCCGGCGAGAACATCGCCGCTTCGACCGAAGGCGCCTGAGTATTTGGCGAAGACAAGTTTAGGACAATTACTCTTTCCAACGACTGGATCAATTACGCAACAGCCGGTCTGGTATCATATGGCTCTTGATATTGCAAATAGAGCTGCTCCTGACGTCTATGCGGCAGAGGCAGGTACGGTATCATTGGCCACCTGTTATCAGTGGGGATATGGTTGTCATATTATCGTCGATCACGGAAATGGCATGCAAACACTCTATGCTCATTTATCCTCATTTTACGTATCAGCAGGTCAGTCGGTCGGCCGCGGTGATGCGTTAGGCCGCATGGGTTCGACCGGAAGATCCACCGGTACTCATCTCCATTTTGAAGTACGAAATGGGGGAGTAGCTATCAATCCGTGGAACTATTTGCAGTAAACTTACCGAACGACTCTACCGTGAAAGAAAGAATTATATGAAGTAAGTGGACCGTGGGAGAATCGAACTCCCGCCTCCGCAATGCGAATGCGGCGTATTACCACTGTACTAACGGCCCCTGGGGGAATTATATCAGAATACTCAGAAAACTCGGCACGTCAGTATTTCAGTCGAGAAATTATGTCATACAGATATTGATTATTCTGTGGGAGCAGGAGTTGGTGACGGTTCGTTTAGTTGAAAATTACCTTCTTCTTCAGTACCGGCACTTACCGTTGCTTCACCGGCAACGTCTTCGGGGAACGTAAGTTCAGGTCCTTCTTCTTCAGTGAGTTTAACATTAGTTTCTACTTCTTGACCGGTAGCATCCTCTGGATTCTGTAATTCTTCAAGGTTTCTTTGATCTTGTGCAATCTCTTCGGGCAATGCATCCAATTCTGCTTGTGCGGTCTGAAAATCCGGCGAGTTAGGATCAATTAAGGCTAATGTCTGATTATATGCCAAGCGTGCTACCTGAATATTTCCCAGTTCACGGTTCGCATTTGCCAAGTTGTACCAAGCATTTGCAAACTTAGGATGTAGCTGCACCGCTATTTCAAATTGACGTGCGGCAGGTTCATAAAGTTTTAGTGCATAGTAAACCTGTCCAAGGTTAAGTCGAAGTACGACATTTGTTTGATCGAATGCTATGGCTTGATTATATGATTGTACCGTCCAATCCGCGGCACCATCGGCTGCCGTAATAAGATTTCGATAAATCGTGCCGAGATTTTCCCATGTAGCAGCTCCCGGTCTTAATTGCACTGCCAATTTACCGTTATTAACCGATTGGAGGACGAGCTGAGTTACCGTCTGTATATCTTCCTCAGTCGGTTCTTCTTTTTGTGAAATAAGATTAGCAAGAGCGAGATTTGTTCTTGAGAAGATTATCCGATAATCTGAGTGATAGGGATTGAGCTCAATTGCTTTTCTCTGTAAATCATATGTTTGTTGATTGTTCGGTGTTGCGGCGCTCAAAATACCTTGCGTCATAGCCATTTCGGCTCGATAACCCAGAGAACTGAAATAGATGCCGGCACCCGCAATAGCTACCAAGAGTATTGCCGTTACTGCAGGTACAAATGAAAAAGAGGGAAGTTTTTGATTCTCAAGACCGAGTGCATGGGCAAGTGCAGCGTGTTGATGCGTATTTGATGTATCGGGAAATGAAAGCTGTACGGCATTTCGACTCGTCATGGCCATAAGGAATAGGAACAGGACGGCAAGAATTAATACATTGTGAGAGAAGACGGCGAGCGCAATAAGAGATACGATAGCGCCCAGAGATTTATTTTTATGTCGAACCGTAAAATAAATCAAGAGAAGGAAAGAAATAAGACCAACAAAGCCTGTTTCCGTAAATAAATGCAGTAGGTAGTTTGAAGCACTGCTGAATCGGATATTCCATATATCAGTATTATTTAATCCTGCAGGTCTTCCGATCGTGAATGCATTAGTATAATTGCCCGGACCTACACCAAATAGTGCTTGGAGGGGCACTTTAATATTTTCGGCTGCGATACTCCACGATGCAGCAGTTGGAAGGAATAAAGGTCGTGATTCATCTTGGGTGAGACGAAATGCATTGACGACAAACCCAGCAAGTATAATCAAAAATGCGGCGCCGAATATGACCAACCTACTTATTTTCTGCTTCTTACTCATAATCAGCTCTTTTGCCGTTGCGGCAGAGACAATACCCAGAAAAATAGTCGCAGTCAAGAGCGGTCCTGCAGGCGTTACATTTGGATTCTTAAGAATAGCCGGCAAAGGGAGTGTATTGAGCAAGCCAAACATATTTGCAATGCTGTATACAGCAACGAGAGCTGCAGACGCAACGAGGGGAATGAGTACATCCCGCGTTGATTTTATAGGCGTCAGTTGAGGAACAATAAAATAAAGAATTGCCAGTGAAATAATCGTGCTGACGCCGCCGGGTTGTAAAAAAGCTTCAATTTTATTAGGGCTCATGACGATAAGAGAAACTACATAGGAAGCAACCAAAGCGAGAACGGCATAATGCATCTGATCTATATGAAGCGTTAATTTTCGCTCTTTAACTGATTTGGCGGCATATACGATGAGTGCTGCCATACTCAATCCAAAGAGCAGCATGTTTTTATTGTAGTCAATGAAATCGCGCGTAACCGGCAGAAAAAACAGCGGTATTAGAAAGATAAAAAGCTGGATAATTAAAAGCGGTCGAAACTTCATGGACCCAATATTAAATTGTTTTGTCTCTGCTGTCAATAGGACTTACTGAATCAGATTGCATAACAAGCTACATAATCATTTTGAGTGAAGATCACACACCGTTTGAAATCGAATCGATGTTCTCGTTTACCAAATCGGACCAAAATTGGTTTATTCTCTACTAACGTAATAAGATTTGCATGTTGAGACAAGATGTCAAAGGGGCCCTGGCTGTTCTCTGACGAGACTGAATCTGCTTTTCCATGCCACACAATTTTTTCAGGCGTGTTAATGGTGACGGTTAACATATTTGTAACTTATTTGTTGATAATTCCTAATTCAGAAAGACTACCTATATTGAGTAATTGATCAGCATTGACCATATCTACCTGGCCATTGATAATACCCGTTATATCAACAATTGTCTGTTCTTTTGGCACATATACTCCCGGTCTGCCAGTTTGTAACTCGGTTGTAAATAAGGGCTGTGTGAGATAGTTGAGTATTTTTTTGGTACGCTGATACATGATCTGGTCTTTTCCGGACAATTCACGCTCACCGACAATCGTGACCACGTGTTCGAGGCGTTTGTATTGACTCAGCATTTCTTTAACCGTGGTAACCGCGGTATAATGAGCTTCTCCCAGAATATCTTTGTCAATGCTTTCTGAAGAGGACAATAGGGGATCGACCGCAGGATACCGGTGTTGAGCCGCAATGCTGCGTGAAAGTATAACGACGGCGTCGACATGATTCATGATAGTTGCCACACTGGGATCGGTTAATTCATCAGCAGGTACATAGATAGTCTGTATAGAAGTGATAGATCCACCCGCTGTGGGTAATAACCGGTTTTCAAAGGCAGCAATTTCGCTTTCGAGAGTGGCTTGATAACCCAACTCCGACGGAATCACTTCAAGGAGTGCTGACAATTCACTTCCTGCCTGGACAAATCGGAATACATTGTCGACGAAAAAGAGAACGTTTTGTTTTAGATTATCGCGAAAGTGTTCAGCAATCGCCGCAGCCGCCCACGCTACTCGAAATCGAACGGCAGCATTTTCATTCATTTGACCGAATACTAACGTTGTTTTATCCAATGTTTTTGTTTTCTCCAGGTGTTTCCACAATTCATGACCTTCGCGAATACGCTCACCAATACCGGCAAATACCGATACTCCTTCGTGTTTGCCGGTTATATTTCTTAGTAGCTCAGTCATCAGAACCGTTTTTCCGACACCAGCGCCGCCCACGAAACCAATTTTCCCGCCGCGGGGAAACGGTGAAAAGAAATCAATAATCTTTATACCCGTCTCGATGACTTCCGTTGACGTTTGAATCGCTCGATAGGTCGGTGGCGAATGATAGATCGGTATAAGCGGAGCATCCGTTATGGGCTCTTTTTCATCTTGAGGTTCTCCAAATAAATTTAATACGCGGCCGAGTGTTTTTTCTCCAACAGGAATGATAAGAGGTTTTTCGGTAGAAACAATTTTCATCCCGCGATAGAG
>MGAO01000023.1:0-2095 GCA_001788215.1 Candidatus Roizmanbacteria bacterium RIFCSPLOWO2_01_FULL_40_14
ATAAAAAACCGCCCTTCATACTTTATCGGTGCTTATAAACTATATAGCTAGCGGCCGATAACAAATGTAATAAGGCGGTAAGAGTTATGAAAGAGCAAGTGCTCTTTTTCCAATCAATCCAATTCCGGCAAGCGTAATTAACCCTGCAGCAATCAGAAGTGTCTCTGATCCGGCTTCAGGCTGGGTAGTAACACCCATAACGGTTTTCTGTACACAAAACGCACTCGTATCCTGGCTGTCAGGCATATCGTTTGCTGAAACACGAACTCTATTGATCGCATGGGGATCTCCACAGACGGTGCCAGCGGGAACCTGACTTCCCGGCTTGACGCGCATACGGATAAACCAGTTTTTAGATTCTCCTGCTCCTAACGATCCAAGATCGCGCGTAAGCTCACGAATGCTCTCGCGAGGCTCACCTGAAAGAAGTACGTAGTTGGCAACGGGTGGGATCGTATCGAAAACTTTCACATTATCGATCGTTTTGTTTCCGGTATTTTTGATGACAATCTTAAAGATAATATCTTCTCCCGGAGAGAATTTATAATCGCTTAAAAGCAGATTATCAACATATGTCTCGCCTTTTGATCGGGGATCACGGATAAGTTTATCAACAATAATTTGAGATGCAGTGGGACATTCGCCGCCATACAGAGCACAGCCATAGTTTGCTGAAACAGTAGATACGCTTAACAAGAAAGCGACTGATGCAATAAGTAGATAGAAAAGTTTTTTCATTATTTAGTTATGTGTCATTGCAAAAGAGCGTAAGCGATTGAAGCAATCTATTGTATTAGGATTGCCTCGTCATTTCATTCCTCTCAATGACGTTTTTCTAACGAATGGCTGTATTTTATCAATTAGTTTTACTCTTGTCAAGACTATAGGATACAAGCTCTTCATTATCTAATGACATATCAATCGGGTCGGCAAATACGAGCATTCTTTTCCATGTTGTACCGGGAGGCCAACAGGTTTGCAGTATCAGCCGATTATCCAGATTATTCGGTTTTAAAAAATATGTATCGTCCGCATTAACAACCCTTTTTTCTGATACTTGATAGGGATAGAGTGTGCCGTTATAGACAATGTATATTTTATCCTTTGGCTCTAAATCTTTCAATAAATAAAAGACAGCATTGTAGTTGGTGACATTCCAAAAGTTATCGGTCGAATGGGCAAAAATATATTTTGATCCATATTCATTGGGGAGTGCAGTGCCTTTCGCATGTGCAGCACCTTGCTTTAATGCTGCTACATATTCTTCTTTATTTCCCGGATCAACATTGGCAACGACCGCACTATTAACGCCTATTTTAGGAATAACCAGTGCATAGTCGGTATTGACCGGATCGAGCTTGTTAACATACTTGTCGTTTAGTAGTTTCGTGAATGTCGGTGTATCAACAACCGAATCGACAATCGTAATTTCAGAAAGATTGATTTCCTCTTTGGGCTCCGGAGGGTTTAGTTGGAATTGGAGCTCGGTATAAACAAAAGGTGTTAACAGAAAAATGACGCCGATCATAGCAATGCCGGTCATAATTCTAAAAGCATTAGAAATATGTTGTCGTATAGAAGAATCATATTGTTCCGTAATCGAACGAGAAGGTCTATGTTTCTCTTGTTTAATAATCCTGACTGGATCATTTTCTGGAATGGTGAAGGCATGCGTGAGAATCGGATCCAGCTTTTCAGTGGACGGCTCTTCGCGATGGGCTTCAATAATAATATTGTCCGGCAGTGCTGGTTTGTCTACATATTGATAAATAACACCAGATGTTTTCATAATTAGCCGTCATTGCGAGGAGTATGAGCGACGAAGCAATCTTGTCATTGCATATGATTACTTCGCTTTGCTCGTAATGACAATTTTAAACCTATACATTTCTGTATAAATTTTGCATAGTATACCATTTCTACACAAACTATAGGTTATTATGTTGCAGGTAAAGCGCGCCACTACATTATTGGAGGATCGTCTCTTTCATGACCGAAGGAATCTCATTGAGCAATTCGCTGGTGGAATACCAATATCCTTTTGTTTTAAATAGTTTTTCCCCTGCTTTTTTATTGAAGTATGAAGCGGCACAAG
>MGAO01000023.1:2110-10393 GCA_001788215.1 Candidatus Roizmanbacteria bacterium RIFCSPLOWO2_01_FULL_40_14
CCGGTACCTCCTTTTGTCATACCCGCATTGCCTCCTGAGATCGTCACGCACTGGCCCTGCCTGCCAGCAGGCAGGTCTGGAGCACAAACTATGTCAGTTGAGCCTTTCAGGACAATGATGCAATTGTATTTCCTTGCTTTTTCGTAAACGGTTTGTTGTATTTCATTAGGATCTTTGTCCGCCAGCTGGCGGATTTGATCTTTGAACAATATTTCATATTCACGCGCGTGCGGCGTCAAAATAGCATTTTTAGGAATCCACTCGGGATCCATAACTTGCAACGATCCGCCATCGATTACCCATTTTTTATCAGGATATTTTTTTAAAAGGCGCTCGGTCATTTCACGCGTATCATCATCTTTTGCTTCCTGGCCTTCTATACGAGGAAGTCCCGGACCAATCAAAATGCTGTCTGCCTCCTGAATATAGTCATCTATCTTAGTACGCGGAACAACTATACCATTTCTAAATTGCTTTTTCGCCTGTTCTACAATCTGATTATTTTCGGGCACGGATGAAAAATACACCATGTCGACAATATGAGCTGCTGCCTCAAGAGACCAAAGAGCTGCTGCATGGAAAAGCTGTGATCCGGCAATAACCATCACTTTGCCATTTTGACCTTTATGAGAATCATGTGGAGGAATGTAGAGTTTTTTAAGTAATGCCGAATTAAATTCGTCCATGATACAATTCTACCAGATTGAAAAATAACTAAAAAGTAAAAATTCTATATGAAAAGATTTATTAACATTTATGTCATTGCGAGTCCCGCAGGATGCGGGACGCGGCAATCTCAATGGGATTGCTTCGCTCCACTCGCAATGACAACATAATGGTGAAATAATAGCTATGAAAATCGATATTATCACTCTCTTTCCCGATATGTTCCGCGGTCCGTTTGATGAGTCGATCCTTCGCAGAGCCCAGGACAAGTTATTGGTTAAAATCCGCATCCATAATTTAAGAAAGTGGTCGCTTAATGAGCGCGGAACGGTCGATGATCGACCGTATGGTGGAGGAACGGGAATGCTTCTTCGACCAGAACCGATCTTCGACGCTGTAAGAGAAATACGTGATTTAAGATTTAAGAATAATGATTTAAGAATAAAAAAAGAATCAAAAATCATAAATCATAAATCTAAAATCATTTTATTAGACGCAGGCGGTTCTGTCTACACCCAACAAAAGGCTCAGGAATATTCTAAACTTGATAACTTGATTTTAATCTGCGGACATTATGAGGGAGTGGATTATCGAGTACACGAACATCTTGCTGACGATGTTATTTCAATCGGAGATTATGTGCTAACCGGAGGAGAACTCCCGGCAATGACCGTCGTTGATTCTGTCGTGCGATTACTGCATGGTGTTTTGGAAAAAGAAACGGCGACACAAATAGAATCCTTTTCTCACCTACAACCTAAAACCCGCCCGCATCGCCTGACGGCGAAGCGTCTGGCGGGCGCGGCCTACAACCTAAAACCTATTCTCGAGTTTCCCCAATACACTCGTCCTGAAGAATTTAATGGACATAAAGTTCCAGAAATTTTATTAAGTGGCAATCATGCTGAAATAGAGAAATGGCGACATGATCAAGCTCATAAAAGAACAAAGAAAAATCGGCCGGATCTATTAAATATTACGGAGTTACCGATGGAGTAGGTTGAATAATTATCTGACTACCCGATTGTATTTGTCTTAAGACTCCCTGTGCCCGTACATTCTTTGGATTAAGTTGTAGTGCTTGTTGAAGATATGTTTGAGCTTTTTGGGGATCTCCCTGAAATAAAGAAAGAACGGCAAACGAGGTAAGCACATCCGAATTGTTTGGGCTGATTTCAAGAGCTTTCGTTAATTCCTCTTCTGCTTTTTGGAGGTCTTCTTGTATTGCATAAATTCCTGCTATTTGAACGTGTGATTGCCATAAATTTGGATTAATTTCGAGAGCTTTTTGGTAAAAGGCGAGAGCTTGCTCCTGGTTGTTTAAGCGTTGATACGCGTTGGCAAGGTTGTGGTATGCATCGGCATAATCTGGTTTTATTTCAATAGCGCGGGAAAACTCTAACGCAGCGTTTTGGTAATTTCCCTGTCTGACATACACGTCTCCCATATTATTGTGAGCATTATGACTATTAGGAGAAGCAGCAACCGTTGCTACCCACAGCACATCCTCATTTTTCCAATGGGAATTCCTAACCATTGATCGGATCGAAAAAATCATAACGATAATAACCACAAGTCCTATAATCACATCTCGATATTCTGAATACCGCTTCATCATCCATGAAAAGCCCATTGAAACTGACGCAATAATGCCGATTGAGCCAAGATATACATAGCGCTCTGCAACAACCCAGGAAATACGAAACGGGGTGAGAAACGGAGTGAGTGAAACAAAAAAGAATGCTAAAAAGAAAAAGAGGGAACGATTTTTACGGTAGGTAATAACTAATAAGGCACCGTAAAGAATTGTTGCGAATGTCTGAATAATAAACAAAAAGGCGGTTGGCGCAACTTCTGTGTGATACAAGGTGAGTCTCTGCGGCCAGAAGAGTAAGAAGACGTAGTTGGACAGTGCAACGGGTATTAAAAAGAGAGGATTGTCAAATCCGGATTCCAGATAATACATGTTTGACAGGTCGTGAATCCGCTCAAAAAAGAACCGTGCTATAAAACCGAAAAAAAAGAGAATAACTCCGAAAACTACGATATACCACTTCCAATTTTTTGAAATCCTGCCCGTTACTAGATCAAACAAAAATATGAGAAAGGGAAGCACAATTGCTTTTTCTGAAACTAAGAGGGAAACGATAAAAAGTATACCGGAAATGATATAGAAATGCTTATGCTTTAATCCGAGAATATAGCACGTGAGGCTCGCCAAAACTACCATGCTGTATTGCGGATAGATGCCTCCTGAAATCCATATAACTGGCTCAACCAGGATCGGATGAACCGCAAATAGTACTGCACTAATTAAAGCAGTTCTGGTGTTTGTCAGCAGCCACACGAGTATAAATGTCAACCATACCGTACCGACATGAAATAAAATGCTTGGTATCCGAAATGCTGCCGGATTCGCCCCAAATATATTGTATGTAATAGAATAGAGAATAGTTCGCAAAAACATGTGGGGGACGTGCACTGCATATTCAAGCGACCCTAACCGGGGATCATTAATAAGAGGCAAATCATCTGATACAAACGCGTTGTTAATTGAGTTGGCATATACAACAATAACCAGTACTCCTAATCCGATAAATATAAAACGATGTTCGAAAAACCACTTTTTTGACAAGTGTTCAGTTTGCGAGAGAACATGTTTCAAAAAAGAATTCGAAACGGGAGTCTTTTTAGAAAAATAACCCATTTCGTGCATATAATTTGCAATAGCTTCGGAAGAAACAGATATTTTATTGCTTATTTCCTGAGCAGAGTGAGTTTCTGCCAATACTTTGATGATCCGTTTTTGTTTTTTTGAAAGCGACATGATAGTTTGAGTTTAGCAAATATTTTCTTCGGTTTACGATTAGCGATTTACGAATGACGATTATTTAAGTGTAAATGGCGCGATACTTATGATTAAGATAATCAATAAGATAGGAAGCGTTGAGCTTTTCTCCCGTCACCCGCTGTACCAACTCATCCGGCCAATACAAACTTCCATATTGATAAATATTCTCACGCAACCAGGAAAGTACGGTACCCAAATCCCCTCGGCGCAACAATTCATCAAGCGGTAATTCTTTTTTCATAGTGCGCGTAAACTGTGCCGCATACAGATTGCCGAGCGTATAGGTGGGAAAATAACCAAAGACGCCGTATGACCAATGAACATCCTGCAAAACACCCTCTCGGTCCGTGGTTGGAACGACACCGATGTACTCCTTCATTTTTACTTTCCAAATCTCCGACAAGTCGTTCGGCTTGATTTTATTGTTGATTAAAGCTTCCTCAAGTTCAAATCGAAGCGCTACATGAAGATTGTAGGTAACCTCATCCGCTTCCACACGCGTCAGACTCGGTTGCACAAGATTAAACAATCTCGTGATTTCTTCTTCATGGACATCTGCTAATTGTTCAGGGAAAAATGCTTGCAAGACCGGTGTCAAAAAATATAAAAATACCGGATTTCGTCCCACTTGATTTTCCCAGAACCGTGATTGTGATTCGTGAATCCCGAGCGAAACACCACTATCCAGAGGAGTTACATCGTACTCCTCAGAAATCCCCTGTTCATATAACGCATGCCCTGCTTCGTGAATAGTCGCCATAAGACTGGGACGGGGATCGTGCCGGTCATACCAGGTCGTAATACGCACATCAAGGCGATGAATATTCATGGTAAAGGGATGGGGTGACTCACTAAAATGTCCCGCATCGAGATCGTATCCCATTTTTTTAAGGGCAAATTGAGAGAGTTGCCGCTGCCTCTTGAGAGAATAATGATGTTTCTCACCAACCAAATCAAGTGACTCACGATAGTATTTGCTCTTTTGAATATAGGTAAGTAACTTTTTAAGTTCTCGGCGTACATGGTCAAACATAGTTTTGCATTGTCTGGTCGTTAATCCTTGTTCAAACTGGTCAAGAAGCGCATCATAAGGATTGTCTGTAAATCCTAAATGCTGGGCAACCAACTGATTAAGTTTAATCACTTTGGATAAATGGCGAAGAAACAGTTTAAAATTATTATCTTTTTTTGCCTGTTGCCATGCCATAAAAGCCTCTGATGTCGTCTTTGAAAATTCAACAATTAATTCCTTGGGGACATGGTAGTAGTATTTGGCAGACCAGTTGAGATTTCTCATCATTGCTTTTTCATGGTCGTTAAGTTTATCTTTTTGCTCATTTACCTTTTCAAGAAGCAGCCTGAATTTGGTATCAAGCCATCGGTCGGTTGTCAGCGCCGTCAGCTGAGCCATTTGTGCGGCCCGCGCTTCGGATGCTTTAGAGGGAAGATTGACATTTAGGTCCCAATCAAGAAGCGCTTTCGTTTTATTCAGAAGCGATATCTCACGGTACTGTTCAACAAGTTTCCTGGTATACGTATTGGAATAGTGCATGTTGGAATGATAACAGAGATCAATCTGATGTCAATCTAATAATCTTTGCTCGTTTCATGATTGATTCTGGTATAGCCGCAGGGTCGGCAGTGGTAAGAATCGTTTGTTGATTATAAATACTCTTTAATACTAATTTTTTATGATTGGTATCAAGCTCCGATAAAATATCGTCAAGAAGCAAGAGCGGTTTTATGTCTAACGCATGTTCAAGATAGGATAATTCCGCCAGCTTAAGCCATAATACTCCCATGCGCTGCTCACCGCGCGATCCAAATTTTTTAAGATGTTGGGCTTCATCCGGAGCATCCCCTTTATACACGATAAAATCATCTCGATGAGGCCCTACAAGTGTCATCCCTGCTCCTCGTTCGGCATCGTAATAGGTGTCAAATCGTTCCTGCGATACAACACTATGATCGTATGAGACATTAAACTGAATATCTCTTTTTTCCTGCAATACAAATGAATTCAATGAGGAAATATAGGAGGCACGCGTATCGTGAATAACAGCACCGTTATCTATTAGTTGTTTTTCCCAAAAGGATAGCTCATCTTGTTTGATAGAAACATGTTCTTTAATCAGAGAAAGAAGCTTATTTCTGACTCGTAGTGCCTTTTCGTATAACGTAAGCGATCGATAATAGAGACGGTCTGCTTGAGACAAAACCGTATCGAGATACCGGCGCCTGCCGGAAGGACTTCCGATAATTAAATAGAGATCTTCGGGCCAAAATAGTACGGATGGCAGATTTCCTATGATATCGGATTTTCGCTTGTCAATTTTATTCAGTGCAAACTTTTTGTACGGTGCTTTTTTCCCCTGCACAACACCGGGCGTCAGAATAACATTGATAGAATCTGTAGAGACAGGTCTTAGACCTGTCTCTACAAGCACTTTCACTCGTGCAACTTCCTGGCCCGTTTGAATCATCTCTTGTTCCCGTTCTGCACGAAATGAGGAGCCGGTGGACAAAAGCATAATTGCTTCAAGAATCGTTGTTTTACCGGTGGTATTCGGACCAATAATAATGGTTAATTGATCAGAAAAAGAAAACTCTCGATCGAAATAGTTTCTGAAATTGGAAAGATGAATTTTATGAAGAATCATAATTGACCTAATTATTCTAATTGATCTAATTTCTAAATCAATCAGAAAACAAATCGAAAATGAGGTTTAGGTCAATTAGGTTAATTAGAGCAATTAGTAATTTTATTTTTCTATAGTGGTACCAATGAAGTCTTTCCCTTCGATTGCTTTCTCTACGTTTCTTAAATCCTTCCCTGCAAGCGTAATGATAGTGAGTCCAAGTTCATCGGAAAGTTTTGCGGCTATGGGATCAATTGGGGAAGAAAAACCGGGAACCCATTTATCTCCAAACATTACGCGATATTCTTTCCAACTCATCCTATCAATTCGTTTCGCCTGTGGGTCTTTTCGAGGATCTGCTGTATATACACCATCGGTATTACTCATATTAACAATGGTTTTAGCGCCATAGAACTTACACATCATAACAGTATCATAATCAGTTGACCAACCCGGTTTCCAACCAGATCCAATAATAAGTGAATAATTTCCTATATCTTGAATCTCGTCATAACTCTCAATAATCTGAGGACGAGCAATGTCGCGAAAAATAGTACGGATAAGGTGTGCGTTGAGCCGAGTAGCATGAATACCGAGCCAATCAAGATCTTCATTGGGAACATCTACTACTGCTTGAGCAGCCTGTTGGTAGTTTCGACAAGTACCGCCGCCGCCGGTGATAATAAAAAAACGCCGGCTTATCTGTATATGCCGGCGGATAAAATCGTTGAATTCTTTTAAAAAGGAGGTGTCAATACCTCCGTTGGGGACAATAAGGCTTCCGCCTAAAGAGAGAATAATGCTTTGCTGCCACTGCTTCATTGCGTTTAAAAAACCTATACTATTATAGGGTATTCAAGTATTGTAGCAACGATAGAATACTTTGTCAACGATCTAACTGTATGCTATACTAACACTCTATGGTAAAACGAACTTATCAACCAAAAAAGAAAAAACGAATACGTACTCATGGATTTCGCGCACGCACACAAACCAAGACAGGACAGAATGTACTAAAACGACGTCGCGCAAAAGGGAGAAAAAAATTAACCGTTTAAATTCCTCTGTGCTTCCTAAACAACACCGTCTTGCCGGCCACCGCATCCCAACTCTTATCAGATCGGGTAAACGTATCTCAAGTCACCTTGTATCGCTTATTTATCAACCGACTGCCGATAACTTACAACCGACAGCTATTACGGTCATTGTGCCGGTGCGTCTTTCGAAAAAAGCAGTTGAACGCAACAGAACGAGACGATTGCTTCGTGAAGCAATTCATCAGCATCTCGCACATCTTGAACACGGATATGAAGTCATTGTTATGGCAAGGAAGATATTAAAAGATGAAAAACTTACCGACATTTTATCTGACACTACCGAGTCATTACAGAATGCCGGTCTACTCAAATGAAACAAGTTGTCTTACGATTAATTCGCTTTTATCAACGCTATTTAAATCTCACGAATCCCGTCATGAAGTCTCTTTTTCTGACCGATGCCGCTTGCCGGTTTCACCCAACGTGTTCAGAATATATGTACCAGGCAATTGAGAAGTTTGGTATAATCAACGGATTGTATTGGGGTACAAAGCGAATTCTACGCTGTCATCCGTGGTCCAAAGGTGGACTCGACCCCGTACCAAATTCCTAATTTTTCATGGTAGACATTACAACAGCAAACATATTTCATCAGATCCTTGTGTGGCCGATACTCAATCTCCTCATTTTGCTCTATAAAGGCTTTGCCAGTCTTGGCATTCCCGGACCTCTCGGGTGGGCGATTATCGGTATGACCTTCATTGTGCGCGGCATTATTCATCCGCTCAATCATCGACAGATGGATACGATGCGTAAAATGCAAGAGCTGAAACCCCATATTGAAAATCTGCAAAAGAAATATAAAAATGATAAACAAAAACTGCAACAAGAACAATTAAAACTATATCAACAGCATGGCATTAATCCGGCCGCCGGCTGTTTACCTTTATTAATCCAAATGCCCATTGTCTATGGTTTATTTCAAACATTTAGCGCAATTTTGCAGGCTGAGTCAAACCAGCAAGCTCTCGATACTATTAACAAATTAGTGTATCATCCCTTTCTTCATATCGATTCACTGAATACGACA
>MGAO01000024.1:0-6932 GCA_001788215.1 Candidatus Roizmanbacteria bacterium RIFCSPLOWO2_01_FULL_40_14
AACGGTTTCAAAGGGATAGCGCGTCAGTGTTGACTGTGAAAACGTAGCCTGATCGCTAAAATAACTTTTCATCCACTTGGCAAGATCAGTATCGATGACAAACGGCTTTGCAACGATAAATCGGGCACCGTCAATGAATTCCGTATACCGTTTCTGAGTTGAGCCTTTTATTTGAAATGCGACTACGTCGCCATTTTCAAAAACATGTGTATCTTTCTTTACTTCCCAATTTGCTGGATATTCAACAGTAAATTCATACACCGGATCCTGATAGGTTACGTAGCTGCTTGAAGATTGTTGTTGAAACAATCGATTGGTTAAGATATATATGCTGAATATAACAATACTCACGGGAATGGTACTCCACCACCAGCGAACTAGTCTGTTACTTTTTTTTGTTTTCATCGTGAGGTGGTACCCCCAGGACCATACCCGCCACCCTGGGGATTAGACTGAGTAGATCCTCCTGCGGAACCGTTCGTATTTGTATCAGGAGTGGTAGTGTCATAGTCTCCATCTCCGTCCTCACCATCGCTATTATCATCTGGTGGCGTGATAATCATTTCATAATCATTGTCGACCTGGTCGCCGGCATCTGACGACTGACTGCCGTTATTCGTCATACCAGCGCCGGCAGCCCCTGCTGCTCCCGGAATTCCTCCAGTCATTCCCGCTGCTGCCGAGAACGCTTGCGCTGCAGCTTGGGCCGCAGTATGCCGGATTCTCTGGTCAGCAATGCCCTGCTCAATTGAATCTCGTAAGCCGTCAATCGACTGGGCACGATCTGAAGCGTACTGTGTTTTGTATAGCAGATAATTTTCCCAGAAGTATTGATAGTGTGTACTCCCCCGACCGTACATGACTGAAGGATTTGATCCTGCTTCAAGAAAATCGTGCAAAAACTCCGGAGGCGCATATGCCGGGTCCGGCGCCGGTATCTCTTTGGCCAGACTGTAATCACGGGCATTTTTTCGTGCTTCTTCAGCTGCCGATACCAACTCGCCCGTTGCTATCGATGCATCATACGATGGGGTATATCGGGATTCACCAGCGGCCGTCTTAATCTGAATATCCGATGGTTCAGCGGTGTTGGACGATACGGATGAGGGAATATCTTCAGCCGAACCGGAAGTACTTCCTTCAACATCTGGCCGATGGCAACAAACCGACCGGTGTGGACTGTCAAGAAGAACGTCGTGTGCGCCACTCAACTCTGCTGCCTCGGCTTCTGACCAACTAGTTGCAACAACGGTGTCCGGATCAGAAAGTGCCTGTGTCAGGTTTTGCCGATACTGGCGTTGCAGGAATGCCATTGAGGCATTGGCCGGCCGCTGACTGATGGGAATGGAGATTGAATCTGCAGGGACCGTTGACGGCTCCATACCGTTCTGATAAGTGATTCTCCTCGCCCCTTGTCCGTCGTCTCGAAGAATACGAACCGTACTAACAGGAATATCCAAGCCTTTCTGTGCGAGAAGGTCCCGGACTAACACCGGATCAAACGGGACTCCTTTCTGACCGCTTGCCGCCTGATTGAGTGAATGTATCAGAATTTGGAGCTGCTCATTGTCACGAATAACCTGAATGTATGCAGAGGTGTCAGAATCCTTATCGACACTCCAAGATAGACCGTTTTCTACTGGTGGGGTAATGGTATATTCTCTCTCCTGAGCATAGATTGGTTTAATAGGCCACCAATCAGATGATGATGAGAGCTCCTTTCCCACAGACATTTCCGGCAGTACGATAACTTGCTGTTCTGTTGAGCCGGGAGCAACAGCAAGCTCTGCCCACCCGATACCGTATCCCGGGCGAAGCACAATAAATGCCGCCTGCCCCGAAGGAATCTCGGCAAAAAAGACGCTGCCATACTGATCGGTAATCGCTTCTGAAACCGGCGCTGAAGTGTTTGGATCCAGACGCACGACTAATGAGTCTTCCAATGGGTTTCTATCCTTATCGATAACTGAGATACGCACCGTCCCTCCCGAAAGTACGGCAAGTCGCGCCTCAGGATTGGATGAGGATACAGTCGAACTTTCATACCCAAATGCCGAAACCGTGAGACTTTCACCTGTCTCTGCCGGTATAACAAAAGTTCCATCCGGCGCAGTGGTAACCATATGGTTTTTGCTCACGACCCGCGCGCCATCCACCGGATTACCTTCCTCATCAGAAACGGTCCCGCTGATAGATGCTTCTCCCTCTTGCGGTTCTGAGGGAAGAAAGTTGTCAGAAGAAGTGCTGGAGGATAAGTTGGCCATAATGCCAACAAGGAGTAACAGCAATACGCCCCCTCCGATAAATAACCACTTCCTTTTTATCAATCGTAGTCTCTGCAAAAACGAAATATCTTTTTGTCCGGAGACCTTTTGACTGGTCGCATCCTCATCTTTTTTTAAGGCAGGCATAGTGAGCTACATTTAAGAGTAGCATATAAAGAAGAATCAATGCAAGTACAATTTTTTACCGTTGCAAAATTCACCTGAAAAGAAGAAAGAGTATAAGGGGGAGCATGACGAGATAATAGACGAATCCAATTTTGAACAACGTGATGATTTGTTGTTTTATATCGTATCCCCACCCTGATTCAAGCTGCCGGAACATGACGTAGTCTCTGAAATTTTCTGAAGAAATACGCCAGAATAGCCCGTCTAACACCGCTCCAAAAATAAACCAGACGCCTATCATGTTAATCAGTCCTAGAAAAACCGGCACCCCATAATTTTTGTCTGGAAAAATAGCCGGGCCATATATCATAAAAATGAGCAATACGATTATTCCACTTGCAAGAAGAGCTGTAATCCAAAGTCCATATAAAAAAGCAAAATAAACAGGGTATTGTCTGGTAGTAATTCTTGCCTGTATTTTGGTGTCAAACTCCTCAAGGTTAAAAAACTTTTTTAATACAGGACTGGCCCATTTGATAATGGAAGGCACCAACATCCCTACCCAGAATTGTGTTGAACTCATGTTCGTGATTTTCTTTTTGACGTCTTTCGCAGCCGTCTCTTTTTCATAATTAGCATGACAGCGGCAACGATTGCCAAAACAATTGTTGTAACAATGGTTAATTTAACCAGTGATATCTTCTGAGTTACTATCAGTACTCCCGGTTTGTCACCAACTGGAGAAACAACGTATGTTTTCCCATCATTCGTTTTTACCTCTACTTTACCCTCATAAACGATCACCGTGCTCTGTCTCTCGTCAGGGTTGTAACTGACTAGAAAGTGGGTTTCGATCGTGACCGCATCTAAAAAGTCTGCCGCTTCCACTTTGAATCTGTTTTCTGACGGATTGTCGTTTCTAACCTTTACTTCTACCTCACCTTGTTTAAACTTGACATTCCTGATAATAGCATCATTGTCTACCGTCGGTGGTTCGACTTCGGTCTGTTCCCAGTTGGTCGATTTGATCACCGCGCCGGAATCGGAATCCCAAGAATACCTTTTTGTGTCGCCCGTCCCGGGTATATCGGTTACACTTTCACCTGTAGGAACCTGCATCTTCCAGGCTTCATCTTCGACTTTTTCTGTAATTTGCGGCTCACGGTAGTAACCGGACGGCTTTACTTCTGGCGTAGCGTCTATTTCCCCAAACATCTTCCAGACATTATCAGCAAACTTTCCAATGGCTTCAGCAACTAAGCGTGTTTCCTCATCCATCTCAATATTAGTTGGCTCGTCTTCCTTGATGCGACCTGCCAGACAATCTTCGAAATCAAACATGAAATAATATCTCGGACGATGTCTAAGAGTATAAGAGAAACCTTTGTCAACGGCTGATTGGTGTTCTTCAGCGCTCTTTTGACACCAGACATTATACGATTTGCTCCCAACATAGCCAATTTCCTGAACAACCCAATAGGGACATTGCTTGGATGATCCGGAGTTCAATTCCCTCAACTCCTCACAGGAGATTTTTTGCCCGCCACCATAATCGTCATATCCTGGGATTATTTTCCTAGATCTGTCTTCTGTCTGATCTTCTTCATCATCGGGTAGAGCGTCCAAACAGGCACGATAGTTTACGAGTGCCTGCTCGTGACAGGCGTCGCTTTTTTCATGACATTGGTTTTCCTTAATACATTTTGGATAAATCTCGCCTGAATTAAAATAGATGGTTCCATCTGGTTTCTCCGCCTCTTTAAAGCATATTGATTGACAATCATTAAAAACGTCGAAGCATTTGTAATCTTCCGTATCATATGTCTTACGACAGTCTATGCTTGTTTGTGCATGGGCTCTCGAAACAAAGAAAAATCCGGTGGCTGCCAGGAAGAAGAGAAGGAGTACATTTCTCACGTTAGATAGTAGCATAGCAGGGGGAGAGGAGAACTGTCAAGATTTTCTGGAATTATTTAACACTTCCCTCCATAAAGCCCCAAAGCGGGTGATATATAATAATGCAATGTCACTTAAAGTCGGGGTACGATTTACTCTGAAGAGCATCAACCGTATCAGGAAAATCGTCATTAAATCTCTTTTTGTTTTACTGGACACTCTTTGAGGGCTTTTTCCCGCATATACGTTAGAATCTCTTTTAACTTACTCAGTATAAACTTATGATTTAACATGTACTCTGGATTCCAGGCTTGGGTATTCAGCTGGTAAGGGTAAAGCGGTGGGGAAATTTTGACATCTTTGGTTTTGAAGACCCATGATTTTTTTGCCCAAAACCAATACCCCTGTTTTTCACACTCTTCCCACTGGATGGTTCCCCACATATCAACACCATCACGCAATTTTTCAATTTTGTTCATCTTCTGGTGAATTTCCACCATCTGTCTTAAAAAAGTCGGAAGCATTTTTACTGCCGGAGTTGTACCTTTTGTTGAAATAAGCCACTTGGCAATATCAATTGCGTCTGCTGACAAATCAAGAAATAGGTCTAATTCTTCATCCTCATGCGGTCCTCTGCCGAACACAGAATATTTCATGCCAATAAATTTACAGTCTCTTGTATCACCACATCTGCAAGCCTCCTCGGAGTACACTGTTGATGTTGGCAAAACTAAAAGGCCCCTCTTTTTTAACGCCAATAACACCGCTGTCAATACAATAAAAACAACTGCTGTTACGAGAACGATGCCGTTTAAGGTGAATACTGCTGAGTTTTGCGGAGTTGAGGGTGTCTCTGAAACAGTTACCATAGCCGTCGGTGCATTTACTTTTGGTTTTACATCGACCAGTCTCTTTTCACCCGGGATAAAAACCGGTTGCGTTAGTTTTTGTCCGTAGAGCTGGTTGTTTACCACAGTGACGGTAACCGAAGCATCGGAGCAATCACCGGTATAGCTTAAGATTACTTTTAAGCCTTTGTCTTGTTCTAAACTTCCACAGCTGACCTGCCAAAATCCCTCAATTCTCTCACCTGTTGGGTTGTCAACCACCACTTCCAGTTGGTATCGATGAACAGGATCGTTTTCTTCGTGAAGTTGAGAAGTAGTGATTTTTGTAATCGTCGGATAAGAATTGGAGTACGTTGGTGAAACTAGAAAAATGAGCAAAACCACAGAAATCACTACGGCGCAGAAAGCATTGCCTCTGTTTACGAACTGCTTCAATTGTGACACTATACAAAATAGCGTGCACTTTCAAAATCCATTTGTCAAGTTCTCGGACAGGATAGTGTAGGCTAAAAAAACCTTTTAAATATTATCTCTCTTGAATCTATCTGCTTGGCATCGTCGGGCTCCCCAACGCGGGTAAGTCAACTCTTTTAAATGCGCTTCTCAAAAAACAGGCGGCTTTGGCTGCTAATTATCCGTTTGCAACGCATTTACATCAAAACTAGAAGACTACTTACTATTTTTCAAGTAGACATGCCAAACAATAATTTTCATAGTCTAATGAATGATATTGTTGGAACTCACTTCTAAACATATTTGGTCTGCTAATACCGAGTGACTCCAAAGTGGTAAATTGAGGGTTTCGATATAAATATGGAATCGTAAGTCCATTTGTTGCCTGCGGGTGATTTACCATACCTCTTCGTATTAACTCTGATAATAAATGAGCACCAAATAAATCAATGTGTTCTGTAGTACCTACGACGTCGAAAGATTGCAGATCTTTTCCATCTAATGCCTGTGTCTCATAGTTTTGAAATTCTTCCCGAAAGGCAAATTCTTTAAATATAACATTGTCAGAGTAGGGAATATTGTGTCTAAACAGCGGGACTCCTTTCGTCCTTTTCCAGTGAGCATAATGCGAAATCATTCTATCGAGTGGATCACGAAGCACTATCGTAGGAAGAGAATCGTCAATTTGACCATCAAATCGCGTTGATAAAAAATGCCCGTGTATGACCGTAAAGTCATCGGGTAAATTGTCAGCTGGGTAATTGGTCGCTGTTTTTTCACGAAGTTGAATGAGTAATGAGCTAATATAAGGTAGGAAAGGCCTCATAATAGCGAGTTGTTTAATCCATTCAAAAATAGGCTTTGTCCGAATAGTAGCCACCTCATTACTTCTCGCTACAGTATCAGTGACAGGATTATAAATTAATACGTTTTGAGCACCATAGAGGTCCATATAAAAACGGGTCAGTGAGGTACCTGCGGTTTTCTCTATGTGAACACTTACGTGTTTCTCTGCGTTTTGCATACTGCGTATTTTACAACTTTGTAACAAAAACGTTGAATAGTATAATACCCTCATGTCATCTCTTAAAGTAGGAACTTGCAGGACGGAAACACAGTTTTTGTACCTTTTAGCTTCAGATTGCATCTTCCTCCATTAAGAAAAGCCCGCTTGATAATTGAAAGAAATAGACTAGGGCAAGTAATCAAAGCTCGTGCTCCTTATGTGAAGACACATCGAGCACGGGCATGACCCCCCCCATACCACCCAAATTTCTATCATCCGAAAACTAGTAAGACCTGGAAAAAATCTGCGATATATTTTTTTAAAATCAGGTCTCTATTG
>MGAO01000024.1:6945-8478 GCA_001788215.1 Candidatus Roizmanbacteria bacterium RIFCSPLOWO2_01_FULL_40_14
TGGCACATTTCCGTATCTATGCACAACAGCTATAAATTTCTCGCCAAAATCTGGTGATTGAATAGGAACCTCTGGATTTCCGCTTTTTTCAATCAGCCACTCACCATTACCTGTCTCTTCTTCTGTTCCATAGTGATATGAATAATTTGTAAATAAAATTGCGTTTGTTGGCGATGGCTGTCCTTTTGTTGCAAATGCGGCACTATCTCTCATTCTTGTTATCGCTTTAACCCACAAGTTGTCATTTGGGTGAGTGTCTGGTGAAAGTGGTAAATTCATATCAATAAAGATAATAAAAGGCTTACCAGGCTGCCTTTGTTCTATTGCATGTCTATATAGTTTAGAAACACTTGAACGAAATTCCCTCTCCTCATTAAATTCACCCTCTTTGTGTAAAACTCCCTTCCGTTCCTTACTTTTAACTTCAACTACAATTTCTTCACCTGTTGTAGGGTGAGTTGCAATAAATTCTGAATGCTTTGGAGGATTTTTTTGACCAACAAATTCTTCATCCAGGAATTTTATTTTATATCCCATTCGAGCAAACATAGCAGCTATTGCAATTTCATATCTTACACTTTGATAATCTCTATATTCTCTAAGTTTTTTAATGAAAATTTCTGGTAAATGAACTGCGTGCATGAGGCTGCAAACATCAAATGCGAGTGAAGTCAAAGCACGAGAATAACCGTCTGGCTTTGCCCTCCAAAGTTTTCCATATTTATTAGCTTCGATGGCATTCTTATCTTTCCATTCATAATGTTTTATAAAACATTTAAAAACAAAATGTCGTTCATTCTCTGGTAATTTTAATTGTGCTTCCCACCACTCCCGACCAAGTTCTAGCTTTAAAGCATGAACAATAAATTCGTGGAAGGTTTCATCTTCTTTCTGATATGGATACATTTTACTTCCTAATACCCACACCTTCTTACCCTTAAAATGAATGGGGATTACAAAATCGATAAAGACACCTAACTCTGCAAGTTTTTTTCGTCTTTCGATTTGTTGGGCTTCAAGTTCTGCTTTAATACGCTCGGTTTCTGGAGTCGGTTCAAGTTTTGTAAATATGGGGATGTTAAGCGGTTCTCCACTTAACAGATGACATTTTTTATATTTCTTACCGCTTCCACAGGGACATGGTTGATTTCTTCCAACTTTCATAACTTATGTTTTTTGCTTTGACAGGATTGAGATTATTCATATGAGTGTTTCATCAACCCATTTCAGTAACTCATTATTACCCTCAAATTCAACAAACCATACCATTGGCACTTCTTCTACTGAAGTTTTCTTAACATCATCTATTATCGCTTGCTTATGTTTTTCTACTGTAAATACGGAAATGTTGTAATAATCCATGTCTATAATTTTACCCTTCCACCAAAATCGTGCTGGAGCATTTAGAAGAAGTCCTCCTGCTACTAGCTTCTTCTCAAGCAAGGAATTAAGTATTGTATCTGCTTGAACCTTGCCTTCTGCACTTATATAAACTTGATAGTATTTCATATATTTATTTCAAAAACATCCCAT
>MGAO01000024.1:8506-8821 GCA_001788215.1 Candidatus Roizmanbacteria bacterium RIFCSPLOWO2_01_FULL_40_14
TCCATTTCGGTGCTACCTTGAAATAAGTTATGCCTTCTGTGGACTCCCAACGCTGTGCTTTAGGGTTCTTATTCCAATAAGTTTGTTGATACCTTTTTGCATCTTCTCCTTTTACTTCTTCTGCTACTCCTTCATATTGAACTGTTATGTTTTCATCCCAACCAACAACAAATGAAACATTTTTATTTGTTTGTAAGTTTTTATACTTTCTTGATGAAGTAAGGGTATCAAATATGAGTTCAAGCTCTTCAGTCTCACCAAACTCCAAAACTGCTGATTCTGGCTTATTGTCAATTCCTACAGTAGAAATAACAG
>MGAO01000025.1:0-7355 GCA_001788215.1 Candidatus Roizmanbacteria bacterium RIFCSPLOWO2_01_FULL_40_14
CCCGTTATCTCATTAATTTTCGATTTGTTACGCTTTTTATCCTCGTTATTATTTTATTAGGAGTATGGGGACTTATGACGCTTCCGAGACGACTCAATCCTGAAATAAAAATTCCTATTGTCTTTATTGCTACCGTATTGCCGGGAGCTAGTCCTGAAGACGTTGAATCACTCTTCACGATTCCTCTTGAGGATGCGGTGCAGTCAGTCGATAACATTCAGGAAATAAACTCAACGTCCCAGGAGAATATATCGACTATCGTTATAGAATTTGAATCGGGTATCGAACCGGAACAAGCACGAAGTGACGTCCAATCTGCCATTGACAGTGTTGCCGGAGAGCTTCCGGAAGATGCGGCGGATCCAAACGTAGCCGCCCTAGATTTTGAAGATATCCCGGTTTGGACATTTGTGGTAACGGGGACAAGTGATCTGGCTTCTTTGACCCGATTTGCAGATGTTGTGGAAAAGAGAATCGAAGCATTACCGATCGTCAATAATGTCATTGTCACCGGACTTGAGCAGGAAGAAATTCAGGTATTGGTAAAACCTGAAATACTGGCCGAATATGGCATCTCGCCCATTCAATTATCACAAACTATTAAATCGCAAACGTCATCTTATCCAGCCGGTACCGTGCGGTCTAATGGATTTGCCTATCCTGTTTCTATCGATCCATTGATTTCCTCGCTTGACGATATTCGTTTGACCAGTATTAAACTAAACGGACAGACTGTCAGGCTTTCTGAAATTGCTGATATTTCACTCCATTCTTCACCAAATCAACCGAAGAGTTTCTACACTGATATCCCGGGTGAAACTGAACGATCAATTACGTTCTCTGTTTTTAAACAGCAGGGAGCAAATATTGACGATGCTTCAGAAGAAATTAAAGAAGAGATGGACCTGATTACAAAAGAATTTAACAATCGTTTTCAAGTTATTTCGATTATGGATATGGGAGAGGAAATAGAGAATCAATTTACTGAACTTATTAGTAACTTATTACAAACCATTTTTCTAGTTTTCCTAACCCTCTTTCTTTTTTTAGGATTTAAACAGGCATCAATTACGCTGTTGATTATCCCTCTTTCCTTTTTTATCACCTTTGCCGCGATGCAAGTGATGGGAATTACCATAAACTTTTTATCATTATTTGCTCTTATTCTTTCCATTGGATCATTTGTTGATACGGCAATTGTCATTATTTCTGCCATGACAACATACTATGCCACCAAAAAGTTTACTCCTCAGCAAACGGGATTATTAGTCTGGAAAGACTTTTTTTCCGCACTCGTTGCCTCGACGATTACGAATATTTGGGGATTTGTACCACTGCTTCTTGCGGGAGGCATAATCGGTGAATTTATACGAACGATTCCGATTGTCGTCACGACAACATTAATTGCATCCATTATCGTTACATTTTTAGTGACACTTCCTCTTATGGTCTTTGTCTTGAAACCTTCCATTCCCCGGCGAGTCATTTATTTATTAGTAGGAGTACTGGGAGGGTCTCTCGTTTTGCTGGCAGGAATGTATTTGCGTGACAGTTATCTGCTTATTCCCGCAATCATAGTCGTCGTAATGGTGATGTTTGCAACTGCCTACTTAAAAAGTCCTCTGGTTGAAAAATGTGCCGATTATCTGAAACAAAAAGGATACTATGCACCGCTGAGTCGCTTTTTTACTCGCGTGTTTCAAGAAGGATATTTTAATACTCGTGGATTTGCTAAAAGATACGAGGGAGTGCTGAGACGCATTTTAGCGAGTCAGTCGTGGCGGAGGAAAGTCATGGCAATCGTCATAATCGTTTTTCTCTTTTCAATCATCCTCGTGCCGCTCGGGTATGTAAAAAATGTTTTTTTTCCAAAAACCGATGAAGATGTTGTCTATGTTGGCGTTGATTTTTCTCCCGGTGCTACTTATGAACATACAACGAGCGAAGCGCTTTCGATTCTGAGCGTGCTTTCTAAAATAGAAGATGTCGATTTTATCACCACCGAAATAGGCCGACAGCCCATGACCGAAAGTACGCAAACAGAAGCAGAGTCAAACCAGGTCGTGTTTTCTCTCTTGTTGACTGAGGATAGAAAACGTACTTCATATAATATTGCTCAGTCTCTTCGAAATCAATTTAAAGACTATGGTAAGGGTGATGTGTCCGTTGTTGAACTCATGGGAGGACCGCCGGTCGGCGCAGATATTGTCGTGACGATTTCAGGTGAAGACTTGGCGGTATTGCAAAGTTACGCGGATCGCGTCGTAGACTATTTAGAAAATTATGAAGGAGTAGTTGATGTAGAAAAGTCGATTGTTCCGGGCGTCGGAAAATTATCATTTATCCCGGACAGACAGGAACTTCTCGAAGTAAATCTTACCATTGATCAAGTTGGGCTATGGCTTCGCACATACGTGAGTGGATTTACGCTTGAAGAAGCTGAAATCACCAAACGAGAAAACCAGCAAATAGTATTTAGATTTACTGAGTCAACCATTTCCCCTGAAGAATTGTCACAACTGTCTATTCCTGTTCCTGGGGGTGCACCAGTTCCTCTGTTATCTCTGGGAAAAATACAACTAACTACCAATCCGACGCTGATTACCCGTACCGATGATGAACGAACTATTTCAGTTTCAGGAACGGCTGAGCCAGGATTCAATCCAGTAGAAATAAATCGGCAGCTTGGCAAGTTTGCAGATACCGAGTTGGATTTGTCCAGAGGATATAGTTGGTCAACGGGCGGCCAAAACGAAGAAAATACACAAGCAGTTCAGTCTATCATCATGGCAATGTTGCTTGCTTTTGTTCTCATTCTCGGGACGATGGTAATTCAGTTTCGATCATATCGACAAGCGGTTATTGTTATTTTGGTTATCCCGCTCGCATTGTCTGGTGTATTTATTATTTTTGCGCTCACCGGAACCCCTCTATCGTTCCCTGCCCTTATTGGTGTTTTAGCGCTCTTTGGAATCGTCGTTAATAATTCTATTATGATGGTTGAGAAAATAAATCAGAATTTGGAACAGCGGATGGGATTTGTTGATGCGATTTCTGAAGGAACAGCATCACGACTTGAACCAATACTATTCACGTCAGTTACTGCAATCATTGGTCTTATCCCGATTACGCTATCTGATCCGTTATGGCAAGGCCTTGGGGGAGCCATTATCGCCGGACTTACCTTTTCAGGAACCATTGCGTTATTATTTATACCAGTAGTCTATTATATGTGGTTTGTAGGAGAAAAATCTAGCAAGGTTTAACCTTGTCAGAATTACAACAAGGTTAAACCTTGACGACCCCTTGACGACCTTGACGACGGCTGATGTATACTGATTTTATGCCAGCCAGAAATGTTATTAAGGCATATATCGCTGATGGTATATATCATGTATACAATCGTGGTATAAATAAATCTCCTTTATTTATAGATCGTAAAGATTATCGAGTATTTTTAACTATTCTTAAGTCATATTTAATTCCTCGAGATAAAGGTAAACTTCTCACTATATTTGCAAACACGGAATTACCCGATTCAGTTCGTAAACAAGCAGCTAAGTCGTTGAGAATAGCAAATTATAATGATACGATATCACTTATAACTTATTGTTTAATGCCGAACCATTATCATTTATTGATAAAACAGAAAAACAAATACGATATGAAAGAGTTTATGAGATCTCTTAGTAATCGATATACCATTTATTTCAATACTCGATATAAGAGAAGAAGTACTTTGTTTGAAGGAACGTATAAAGCAGTATATGTAGAAACAGATGAACAACTTATACATGTTTCTCGTTACATACATCGCAATCCAGTCGGACTAGAAAAAACATTGCTTAATACTGGAAATAAAATATATGATCAGCCATCGTCATATCCTGTTTACCTTCGTAATATAAATCAAGAATGGGTAAAGTCAGATATTATTCTTGCTCATTTTTCACCATCCGGATATAATTCCTATCAATCCTTTGTCGAAGATGCATCATATGGTATGGAGGAACATGCTGCATATACTCTCAAAAATATCGGTATTGATAATCAGTGATAAACAACAAGGTTTAACCTTGTCTGAACGACAACAAGGTTAAACCTTGTTAGAAAAACTTATGAAACTTCTTTTGACATCAGGTGGTTTGACAAACAAGTCAATCATTTCTGCTCTAAAAGAATTAACCGATTCTCCATTTAGTAGATTAAACTTAGCATTTATTCCCACAGCTTCCAATATGGAATCAGGAGATAAGTGGTGGCTGTTAAAAGATCTTGAAATGGTCAGAAAGCTAAAATTTAAATCAATAGATTTAGTCGATATTTCTGCGTTACCTCAGAAAATCTGGAAAAGAAGACTAGAAGAAGCACAGGTACTATTAGTTGAAGGTGGAAATACGTTCCATTTAAATTATTGGGTGCATCATTCCGGACTGAATAAAATACTTCCTGAGTTACTGGAGACGCGTGTTTATATCGGTATCAGCGCAGGCACTATTATTACGACACCGAGCCTTATATTAAGTTCTTCTGAGAAAGATCCGCTTAAACAAATTGGTGAAGAAATTATTGAAAAAGGATTGGGATTGGTAGATTTTTTAATAGAACCACATCTCAACAATCCAGATTTTCCAGAAAATACGTTTGACCAGTTAGAAAAACGGTCAAGAGATATTCCTCAAACTATATATGTTCTCGATGACGAGAGTGCCGTTCAAGTCATCGATAAAAAAGTTTCGGTCGTTTCTGAAGGCGAGTGGAAGAAATTTAACTAATGTGATATAACTCTTTCATGAATAAACAAACTCTTCTATTTGGTATTGGGGGAATGGTCGTTGCAGTTCTTCTCGTATTCTTTCTTTCAAAATCAAATTCTTCAATTCCGCAACCAGAGACATTTCAAACAAACAATGTTGCTCCTAGTCAGACAGTTTCAGCAGAAGTTTCCGGTACGGAATCTGGTACAATAAACGAACAGCAAACGCTGGGAGAATCATCTATGAACAAACCACCGGAGATGCAGATTGATCAAAATAAATCCTATTCAGCAGTTTTCAAAACATCAGAAGGGGATATTACAATCAAATTTAATCCCGTTCAGACGCCCATTACTGTTAACAACTTTGTTTCACTGGCACGTGATGGATTTTACAACGGAACCATTTTTCACCGTGTCATTGAGGGATTTATGATCCAAGGGGGAGATCCTGAGGGAACGGGTGCTGGTGGACCGGGATATCAGTTCGCTGACGAGCCGTTTACCGGAGAATATACACGCGGCACGGTTGCTATGGCAAATGCTGGCCCGAATACCAATGGCTCCCAATTTTTCATTATGCATCAGGATTATCCACTTCCTAAGAATTACGTTATCTTTGGCCAGGTCGTTGAAGGTTTAGACGTCGTTGATAAAATTGCAGCAGCAGAAACAAAATCGGGCATGAGCAATGAAAAATCAACCCCGGTAAACCCTGTGAAGATTGAGAATGTTGAAATTAATGAGGAGTAACTTATAAATGACAAATAATGAATTTAATCAGAGCCGTTTTCGAAGATCTACATTACCAGATGTAACACCAGGTATGCTTGAGGATCTCGTACCGAATCTATTTTCAAGGTTTGACGTTGAAGGGTCTGCACAAGAAGTGAGAAGAGATCTAGTCACAAAGGAAGAAGAGAGCGATACGACTACAACAGGACAACAATAGCTAGACCGCTTTGTTATTCTTAATATTTAGCCGTACCGACAAGATAAACACCACCAGCATTATTGTCTGGCACAGGACACACACCGGACAAATTATTTTCTCTACAAATATCTCCAGAATTGTTAACCGTAAGCAAAATAGCATACCGAATGTGGCCATGCCTAGTAATAGTTTTTTCTTTTTAGCCAGTGCAGAAAAGAGGATAATGATATATCCGATTAGCCCGATCAATGAAACCGGTATGCCATAGAATTCTGCTAAATTTCCTTTCGTGACGGGACCACAATTTATCCAGGCGTTAATACTACAAAGTTCCAGGGGATCTTCTGCGAGGTATTCTGAAAAAAGATAAGAAGCAAGAACAATGCCGACTGCAGAGAGCCAGATGATCCATTTAAAATGTTTATTATTCATAGTACTGTAGTGGCCCACCTTGGTGGGCCAATTTATTTCGGCTTAGCAAGCTAAGCCACTACTAGCTTTTCCTCAACTGGTGTTCCAGTTTTTCAAGCGCACCGCGTGCACCCTTTTTCCAGTCAAAATTAGTATCTTTACTCATAAAGTTTTGGTTCGTATTCTGTGCCGTTAGCTGAAAGGTATACTGCCGAATGTCTCCGGCAGCGTTCTTTTGAAGTTTCACGTGACAGCCGAGTGAACGAATAGTATAGCGTTTACTAAATTTTTTCATATATTGATTTAAAAGCATAGTCAGTTGTGAATGGTGTACGAAAAGATCCGGGGCATCTATCGTAACGTTTAATTCCCCTTTCGGGCGAATACTGCTGATCGCTTTCAAAATATCATGACTGGAGACAATGTCTACCGGCTTGTAATCTGCATTGATCAAAATCACACTTCCGACATTTTCCTGTACCATCTTTTCAACAATTGCCCTCCCGGTTGTTTGGTACGGTAATGTTGCAGCCAGTTTTTTAGAATATTTTGTAATCGGATGATGTGTTTTTGACTCTTTATCACCTATACGGGAAAGCCATCGGGGTTTTTGTTGTGGTTTGGCAAACGCCTGCTGGATATCAAATCGGGTGACAATTCCCACGAGTCTTCCTGTTTCGTTCACGAGCGGGAGACGCGAAACTTGCTTATCTTTCATGACCTGATAAGCGTCTGATAGGGTTGCACGTTCTTTAATCGTAATCAGGCGGTCGGGAGTCTTGATTTCTAGCGCTTCTCGTAACGATTTAGTGGTAAGAAGAGCTTTTAGAATACGATTTAACGTAACTATTCCTTTAAATACATTATTCTCCAAAACAGGCAAGTAATACACTTTTGATTCAACCATCAGTTTTGCAATATCCCAAATAGTAGTGTCTGGTGTTATTTTCGGAGGAACGTACAGGCAATTTCCCAATTTTGTATCAGGAGGAAATTTAGACTTAAATATAACATAGTAGGGACTAATAATGCCCAGAAATTTATTGGTTTTGTCAAACACAAATACCGCGTCGTGGCTTCTCGTAAGCAGTGCAAGAGCCTCTTTTAACGTTGCGGACGAATCAACTCGCAGGATATTGTCGGTCTTGAGGATATCAGCTGCTTTTATCGTCGACATATTGTTAGTATACCACGCAGTATAAAGGCATAAATTGATGGTTGATCACCTTTTAAAAAGAAGGTAGACTGGATAAC
>MGAO01000025.1:7382-7862 GCA_001788215.1 Candidatus Roizmanbacteria bacterium RIFCSPLOWO2_01_FULL_40_14
TCTAAGACTCGTGAGACTCGTCAAGAGTCTCTAAGGGAGGTGATTATGAATGGATGACAATAACACAATGAACCCACCAGTACCGAGTACGCCGATACCTGATGCAGGACAGCCAACGATGCCTTCCGCACCAGATATGCCGACACAGGATACCAATGAACCAATGCCACCATCTGATATGCCATCAGATAAACCAGATGAGAATCAAGACGAGGATACTCAAACCGGACAATAAAATACTACAAGAGGCAATAAGTAATTTATGTGTATTTACTCATACGTACTATTTGACGTTATAGTTTTTATATGAGAAACTTTTCTTTGATGGAAAAGGATAAATATAGTGCTGTTTGGGTCTCATATTCATCAATCAAAGATTTTCTGCAATGTCCACGATCGTATTTTTTACGCAATGTCTACCGTGATCCAGACACGAATCATAAAATAACGATTACGAATCCACCTTTGGCACTTGGACAA
>MGAO01000026.1 GCA_001788215.1 Candidatus Roizmanbacteria bacterium RIFCSPLOWO2_01_FULL_40_14
TTATGACACCTATGATTGATGCAGTAGTTATGATGGTCATAATTGCTACCACGATAAGAAGCTCGGTGAGGGTGAAACCTCTCTTCATGTAACGTCTAACGTGTAACGTGTAACGCAAGAAATGCATACATTCATTCTTGCACGGAGAGCAAAATAAATCAAGGCGGGGTAGTTGTTATGGGGATACTATCATAATTTGTTCTCGGTACAAATGTTTGGTAGAGAAGAAACGCTGAAACGGTCATAGACAGTATGAAGATTATTATTATCGCCAACATGGCCTGTGATTCAGTACGAATCAAGCCGCGTGAAATTTTGATAATAAATTGTTTTGCCGGGGAATTAGACTGTGCCATGATATTACTATAATAAGGTTGAAGAAATGTGTCAAGTGTTCCGGTCAAAAGCAAAAGCACGACAAACAAACTGGATTTATACGGGAAAACACTGGAATACTTTCCTGTGTTCTCCCGTTTCTTTCCTATTATTCCTGTGTGCTTATTTCAATTCTACTTGTCCTCCAGCCTCTTCCAGCTTTTTCTTTACTGCTTCAGCTTCCTCTTTCTTTACATTGGTTAAAAGGTCTTTAGGAAGACTTTCAACGAGTTTCTTTGCATCAAGAAGAGTAAGATCGGATTTGATTTCCCGAACTGCTTTCAAAACCTGAATCTTTTTGCCTCCATCTGCTTTTAAAACGACGGTAAAGCTTGTTTTCTCTTCTATGGGTGCTCCGACTGCTGCAGGTGCTCCTGCCATTGCTACAGGTGCTGCGGCGACTGTTGCTACACCGAATTTTTCTTCCAGTGCTTTTACCAGCTCAGCCAGTTCCAGAACAGAAAGCTTTTCGATTTCATCCATAAGCTTTGAAAGTTTTGATGAAACATCTGTCTTTTTTGTATTTTCTGCCATATTAGATTCACCTCCTTTAGAGACTCTTGACGAGTATGAACGAGTCTTAGAGTCTCTTAAGCCCGACGATATTCGCTCCTCGATCCGCCAGCTGGCGGAGAGAGGTAAGAATAGGCGGGCATATGCGCGCCACAAGTGGCGCTACTCCGTCTGTCCAGCAAGCTGCGCCACTACAGATTTTATTATGCTGTATTTGTTTCCTTTTGTTGCTTGATCTGATCTAATGCAATGAGTAACTTTTGCAAATTGCTTTTTAGTGAAAGAACCAATCGAGTTTGCGGACTTTTCAGACTGCCGACGACTTTTGCCAATAATTCCACGCGGCTCGGAAGGGTAGCGAGCTGTTCGACTTTTGATTTATCAATGAGTTCTTTCTCCCAAATACCCCATTTGATCTCTAAACTTTCAAGTGCTTTCCCTTGATCATATATAATTTTTATAGGTGATGGATCGGTTGAGGGGACAAATAAAACGGCAGTCGGACCGGTGAGGGCTTCTTGTGGTAGGGGAAGCTGTAAGTCTTTGAGAGCAATAAGAAAGAGCTTATTTTTAACAATCCGAAGCATTCCGCCCGCATCTGTCACTTTTGTTCGCAGGTCTTCAAGTTGACGATGGGTGAGTCCCTTATAGTCGACCAGCACCACAGACTGGCGTTCTTTAAGAGCGCTGACTAAGTTTGATACAACATCCTGTTTTTGTTTATTTGGCATATTTTTCATGAAAACATTAAAGCATTAAAACATAAAAACAATTTGTTTTAATGTTCTTTTGTTCTCGTGTTTTTATGAGAATTTAACTCTCTACGGCTGGGTGAATTTTTAAGCGGGTACCCCAATCGTCTCCGAGAAAGGAGAGTAACTATTATATCAGGGAAGTGCAATGTGTCAACCGACTGCTCAACCCAATTCATCTTTCTCGACTTTTCGTTCCTGAATTCTATTAAGGACTAAGGACGTATCATCAGTGCATAATCAAATTCATTGCCCCAATAGCGGCATGTGTTTGCAATTCTGGATGAAGATCCCGTATAACAAGTTGCCGGATCAGGATTGAGACGATTATCGCAGTGAGCTTGTGTACGTGGATTTTGAGGATCTGTTTCAAATGAGCGAAATGCAATAATGGCGAGGTCTCCATTGAAATTACAACCAAAATACCTTGCGGGATTGGATGTCCATTCTCCTGAAACAGCATCATATAGATAATAAGCATAAAACGATCCACCACCACTCGAAGAGCAATCGTTTAATGAGTCTAGCGGAATAGGGTTAATATATGGGTCTAAGTACTCCATAAATGTAGATCCTAGTTTACAACTGGTTTCCCAGTTACCAAATGTACTGTCTCGGTCAGTTTCGTTGGGTAAGTTATCATTTGTTTGTCTATAGAGCTCCAAAGCAGAGTGGATACTTTCAATATCAGCCATTCTTCTATGATTCCGTGCGCTTTTCAGAGATCCATTCAAACTAATTACAGATGCAGCAACAATTATTGATATGATGCTTACGGTGATAAGGAGTTCCGTGAGGGTGAACCCTCCGACTCGGAGGGTGAAAGCGCGTTGACTGAAAGGCAGATTATATTTCATACATCAAGCATAATCCGTTGGTTACTATTGGTCAAGTCAGAAGAATAGGATTTACACGAATCATAGCGGATTACCACTAATCCTATTACTATTTTGGTAGTCTGGCGTCCAAATTCTTCTGATGATTTCTAACTTAGGTGAGAATCGCGCATAAGTAAGTATATAAACTTGATTAATCGTAGTTGTCTCTTCCATCTCCATGGTTCTGTTACGAGTCGAAATAACCACTTAAATCCAGCTCTTTCAATCCAATGGGGCGATTGGGGAGATATACCGGAAATTTCGTCAAGTGATCCGCCGACACCAACTGCTACGATAGATTTTTGATTTAAGATTTTTGATTTAAGATTTGTTGTTAGAGTGCCTTTCATATGCTCGATAAAAAACTCTTGCTTGGGAGCACCGAAGGCGACAAAGAGAATATCTGTTTGTGAAATTTTCTCGAGAAGACTTTCTAAATCATGTGAATTTTGATGTATTTTGATGAGGTCTGTTAGGGTTTTTTGGGAATTTAGCCCGCCGTCGCTAAAGCTATAGCGGGTAAAGGAAATTTTCGGTCCGGGGTCTGACCAGCCTTTTAGGTGAGTATATTGTTTTTTGAAACGGTTCAACGTTTTTTCAGCGGCATTCTGTTTTCCTCCCAGATATCCAACCTGCAAATCGTGCTCAGCGGCCAATCGTGTCAGTGAATGTACGAGATCAATGCCCGTAATCCGCTCTTGAAACCCCCGCCTTTTTAGCAAACCTGCATATAGAATGCCAATTCCGTCGGGGACTGCAACAAAGGCACGATTAAGTATCTTCTTAAACGTATTCAGCTCATAAGCCAGGACCAAAAATTCGGGGTTCACCGTGTATATGGGTAATACTCGAGTAACATGGCCTGCTCGTAATTGCTTATTTTTATGCTCAAAAGTACTACTTTTAAGTTCTGAGCGGACATTCTCTAGGATTTCTTTCAGAGAGTAGTTGTGAACCTTAACTCCCAAAATTGATATATACGATGGACTAAGCATTGTTTACTATAAGGTTTTAATTATTAATTACTAATTATTGATTACTATCAAATTGTAAACAAAAATTATGAACTTGATAGGCAGTTATACTGCGAATAGTATAGAGCAAAATAATATATTACTATATACTTATCCATTTGTCATTCCGGACCTGATCCGGAATCTATAAGATCTCATTATATAGGTCTTTCCATTGAGCATTCTTTGATTCGATTAACTCAATCTTCCATTTTCTATTCCACCACTTAAGTTGCTTTTCTCTATTGAGAGCGTCGTGGATTACTGAATACTCTTCATAATAAACAAGCATGTGAATTCTGTATCTTTTTGTAAAACCTTGAACATATTCCTGCTTGTGTTCCCATATTCTTCTCAGAAGATTGTTTGTTATGCCGACATATAAAGTACCGTTTTTCTTACTTGCAAGAATATAAACATAGTAGACCATGGTGTTGAAGATAGATTCCGGATTTCGCTTCACTCATCCGGAATGACAAATGGTAGAGATAATTCATCTATTACTCCGTATACTCTTTTTATAGAAATCCAGATTTTCGAGGGCTACTCCGGTTCCTCGGACCACACAAAGAAGAGGCTCATCAGCAACAACCGCAGCTACTCCAATCTCTTGGGTAACCAGTTTGTCAAAATTTTTTAACAGGGCTGTGCCGCCGGACAAGACAATTCCTTTGTCGATGATGTCTGACGCGAGCTCCGGCGGGGTATGCTCGAGTACTTGTTTTATGGCACCAACCATTTGCATAAGAATTGGTTTTATTGCCTTATTGATCTCCTCCTCGGAGATTTCAACCATGCGGGGTAGTCCATTAAATGCATCTCGTCCCCGTACTTCAACTGTTTTCTGTTCTTTCTTTTTATCGTCCGGGTCGAGTAGGAGAGCATTCCCAATTTTTACTTTAACTTCTTCGGCGGTCCGTTCACCGATTATTAAATTAAATTTCTTACGGATATAGGTAGCAATAATCTCGTCCAGTTTGTTGCCGGACATACGAACCGAAGCATGAGAAACCACGCCCCCCATAGAAATAACTGCAGCTTCAGTAGATCCGCCGCCCGAGTCAACGATCAAATTTCCTGATGGGTTTGCAATGGGAATTTGTGCACCAATTGCCGCAGCCAATGGTTCTTCAATTAAGTAAACAGATCGGGCACCCGCTGAAAGCGTAGCATCGACCACGGCCCTGCGTTCTACCTGAGTGCATCCCGACGGTACACATACCATGACTTCTGGTTTAAATAAAAACCGTCTGCCACAGGCTTTTCGAATAAAATAAGCAATCAGAGATTCGGTTATTTGATAATCAGCAATGACGCCATCTTTTAACGGTCGTGAAGCGACAATATTTCCCGGTGTTCTGCCGAGCATATCTTTCGCTTCATTTCCAACCGCAACGACGTGATTGTCCTCGATGGTAACTGCAACAACGGTTGGCTCGTTGAGCACAACGCCTTCACCCGCTACATACACGAGAGAATTTGCAGTTCCCAGATCAATACCAATTTTCTTTGATTTCATCATAGTTCCTATATATTGTATAGTGACAATAGTATAATAGCAATTATGAAGCAGGCGATTTTTTCCATTTTGGTCGTGCTCCTATTGGCCACCTCAGCTGCAATCGTTATTCTACTTGCCCGCGGGTATCGTTTAAATACGGAGGATAAATCTCTCGATTCTACCGGAATACTCGTCACAAAAAGTGAACCGGATGGTGCGCAAGTTTATGTTGATGGGATATTTTCAGGAGCAACAAACTCAACTATCAACCTTCCTCCCAATTGGTATAAAGTCCGGATCAGCAAACAAGGCTATCATGATTGGGAGAGAGAAATGCGTATTCAAGGAGAAATAGTTGTTCAAACCGATGCGGTGTTATTTTTAAAAAATCCCTCATTGTCTGCTCTGACTTCAACCGGGGTGCTCGATCCCTTGTTATCTCCTGATGGAACAAAGATCGCGTATATTGCCACACCGTCGGCAGAGCAGTTAAGTCAACAGCAGGCAACCCGACAGACAGAGGGCCAAAGTATTTTTGAATCCAACTTGCGAAGACCAACGCTTTTCATCTATGATTTAAGTGGCCGCAATCTGCCTTTCTCCAGAAATCCCCAGCCCTATGTTGGTACGCTTAATCAACTATTGGAGGAGTGGGAACTTGAACGAGAAACAAGTAATGCAATTTCTTTGCGGGCAATGCCGAGCCAATTTCAGAAAATTGCCACTGACTCTATTCGACTATTATCATTTGCACCCGATGGATCAAAAGTGCTGTATGAAGCCACTGTACCCGCGACCTTAAAACGCACGATCGAGCCACCGTTGATCGGGGGATTACCGACTGAAGAGCAGCGAGACCTTTCTCCGAATATGCTGTATGTTTACGATATGAAAGACGATCGCAATTATCATATAGATTTTTCAGTAATGTACCCTGAAGATGAAAATACACCTCTGCCGATTCAGTGGATCGGTACGTCCCGTCATTTTGTTTTAGTTGAAGATGGAAAGATATCGGTTATGGAATATGATGGTGCGAATAAAATACCCGTATATTCGGGGCCTTTTGTTAATGGGTATGTATTTCCTCATCCGGTCGGGCACCAATTGATTATTCTCACGACATTCAACCCTGAATTGGGCGATCTTCCGAGTCTCTACACCCTCACCATACGGTAGGAAATAACGTAATATCCTCCTAAATCGTAGTGATGCGATTTACCTGCCTGCCGGCAGGCAGGTCGCATCCTTATTTTGGGCTCCACCCGCCTGCATCCCGCATTTGCGGGAAGCATTGCGGGCATGGTGAATGTCGCCACTACGCATTCTACTTAACTCCGAGAATATTTTTTATAGGCTTCAAACAAAAACGCAAGCGCGTTTCTTTTCTTTACTTCTTATTAGATTATACAATCTGTTATCGAACAAATATGTATATATTTAGCTTTGGCGTACACTTATAACTCATATTAGTTATAGAGATTACTTCTTATAGCCTATATAAAGTAGGCCTATTTAAATACTAAAGGGGTTATCATAATTAACGAAATATGTCTTTTTGTGTTCTTAAGAAACATTTCAATTGAGGTCTGATTTCGTTCGTTTCTCAAGCTCAATGTTATACACGCAAACTCAAATAATAGTACACACAATTACACAATGACTATACATAGCCAAGAAGTTTTAGAAACGGTTTTAAAGCCATTTTATGAGCACAATTTTAATTGGGTAATTGTTATGGGTCAAAAGAGATTGATTACTGAATTACGTAACTATTCAGTATTTTCCAGTAATTTCGTCATTGCGAGCGTAGCGAAGCAATCTCTAGAGATCGCCACTCCCGCATTCTGCGGGATCACGATGACAAAATTGCTATCATTTTAGTTTCGATCTTAAAAACGTTTAAAAACTTATACATTTTTCCTTCATAAGTCTTAAGACCTGTAACATTTATCGAATTTAATTAACTTGATATCTCTTCTATCACAACACTCAAGGCGAAAATTATACATCAGACAAATCGACGAGGTATCTGTCATTCCCGCGAAAGCGGGAATCCAGTGGATCCCGGATCAAGCCTGCCCCACTGTTAGTTATATATTTTCTTCAAATTTTAAATCCTATATTTCCCCTGGAATTACCCGAAAATTGACTATTGACAGTGCATTATTATTAGTCGTATAAAATATATACACGAATGTATAGATTTTAATATATTGTATACATTTTGGTTCAGATCTTACAAAAGTCAATAACCAGTCTCCTATGCCCAACAAATCTGCCCAAAACCGATCCTATCTATCCATCAGTGAAGCTGCTGAGTTTTTAGGAATAAATCCCATGACATTGCGCAGGTGGGATAGATCAGGAAAGCTGAAGAGCTATAAAACAAAAGGACAACATCGCAGGTATCGGTTAAAAGATCTTGAAGCAATCGCGGCAAAGCGGAATTTTCAGTTGCCGTACGGGTCTATTCAGCAGGTAATTGACGAGCATCCGGTACACCAATTTGAACCTAAAGTTATACATGATACTGAAGAATTCGAGCTGCCACCGGATCCTCCTCATAATTTTCCAAAATTAAAATATGCCGCTTTGATTGTGGTGTTTTTGCTTTTGGTAGTAAGCGCTTTATCATTTGCTGGATTTGTCGGGAATCCAGCTTCAGACTTCTATTATTTCTTGACTTCTTATAATAATAACCTCGCAAACCAAAAATCTGAAAAGGAAGCTTTGTCAGATACGTCCGTAACTGCACAGATTGATCAAAGTCGAAACGTATTGGGAGAACGAACCGGAGATTCTCTCTTGACCGTTAACTCGGATACCAGAATCAATGGGTTGCTGGAAGCTCTGGGGGGAATAGCGACATACGGTGAAAATGCAGATCTGGGAGAAGGAGAACTTACTGCATCAAACGTGATCTATTCGATTATTGCGGGAGAGGGAATCGGTGTCAGTACCGGTCAGAATCCGACCATCACGAATACTGATCTAGGTTCAGACCAAAACATTTTTGGTAATGTTACGGTTGGTTCAACAACTATCAGCGCAAGTTCGAACACTGACACGCTGACTTTAAAATCAGGTGGATCAGTTTCTCTTTCGACTT
>MGAO01000027.1:0-672 GCA_001788215.1 Candidatus Roizmanbacteria bacterium RIFCSPLOWO2_01_FULL_40_14
TCAGAAAATTGATCCCGGACAATATGAAGTAAAGCTTGTTCCCGATGATCAGGCAGCCATCAGTACGTGGCAACAATCAGTTACGGTTAATCCCGGAACACAAACATTTATAAAAGCACTTCTGGGAGATACTTCTACTACTTCATCGTGGGAAGTAATCATACTTGAAAAATTGTCAGGAAATGAAACAGAGCTCTCTGTTTCATCTGCTACCGATGCGAGTGAATTATATTTAGATGGTAATTTTAAAGGTACGTCTCCGTTATCTTTTCAGGATATAGCGGAGGGAGAACATGAAATTCGATTAACGGCTCCGGGATTTGCAGAAAAGAAAATTAAAGTCAATGTGACGCAAGGATATAAATTGACGGTCCGTACACAACTTGCTCTCGTTGACGAATCACAGATGACGCAAGAGCAAGAAGGAGAGGAACCTACTCAAGCAGAAGACGATGGTGCATTGGGCACAGTCCTCATCGCATCACCTACGACAGGTTGGCTTAGGGTGCGCAGTGAACCAGCAACGAGCGGTGAAGAAGTCGGTCGGATAGACGACGGTAAAGAAGTCTCCTATTTTACCGATAAAGATGGTTGGTACGAAGTAGAATACGAAGAAGGTAAAAAGGGATGGATTTCAGGAGACTACGCGGAAAAAGTCGAAAAGACGAACAG
>MGAO01000027.1:694-7893 GCA_001788215.1 Candidatus Roizmanbacteria bacterium RIFCSPLOWO2_01_FULL_40_14
AAGGGATGGATTTCAGGAGACTACGCGGAAAAAGTCGAAAAGACGAACAGTAGCCAAAACAGCACCAATAACAACGAATAGGAATAAAAAGACGAAGAGTTTTTGAGGACTTTGAAGCGTTAACGCAATTACTCCTAAAAATGCGGTTATTCCCCAGTAAAAGAATGCAATGCGGCGCTTTCCCCATCCAAGATCAAGCAGAAGATGATGTAGATGTCCCCGATCTGCACGAAACGGAGATTGACCTTTCAAAATACGCCTGAGGATGGTATAAAATGCATCGATAAGCGGAACTCCCAGCACTAATAATGCAGTTCCTACTTTTGCACCCGAAAGTATTGATAATATGGCAAGCATGAATCCCGCAAGGCTTTTGCCGCCATATCCCGGCATAATTTTTTGAGGGTAAAAGTTCCAATATAAAAATCCTATAAAAGCACCGGCCGTAATCATAGACAATTCTGTAACGAGTGTTTGAGAAACATCGCTCGCGGCAAGTCTCTGTGACAAAATCGCAATAACGATACTTGCAATAGCCACAAATCCGGGAAATTGGCCATCAACGCCGGCTGACCACCCCACTGCGTTCATCATCCATACGATCCACAGCAAGGAAAACAGGATAGAAAAAAGAAAGAATTGATATTCACTACCTAGTAATGAAACCGTGAATGAAAATTGATCAAGATGGAAAACGCCGCCAAATGGATTGGTTATAAAAGGCGTCATGACTCCTGACCACACGACAATACCAGCAGCGAGAAAATTTAATAATAATCTTAGATACGGCGATAGATCAACGACATCATCCCACAATCCCACGGCAACCACTAATACGGCACCGATGTATATGCCGTATACTTGAGGGGACGGTGAAAGATACCATAAACCAGCACCTATAATACCTGCTGCTATAGCGGCACCACCGGCGCGAGGAATAATACCACTGTGGGTATTTGCCGGATGATATCTTTTTTTTGGGTCGTCGACTAATCCGTATCTTCTCGCCAATCGAATTATCAGGGGAACTGAGAGCAGGGTTATTGCCGCTGCGGTTATAAACGGAAATATAAATATATCCATACAATATCTAGCCGTTACGTAATTAATAAAATAATACGAATAAGGGTATAGACGCCAATTAACGCGGTGAATCCTGCTCCCAGAGCGAGAAGCCTACTGATAACCGGTTCAGTTTTATAAAAAAATAGAACGATGCCAATATTAAGGATCAATATCATTGCGGCAGAGGCTGGGATCGTAAGAAGCGCGGTGGTCTGGGCCAGACGCTGTTCGCCCCAGGGAAGTGAGTAGTACAGAGGCACCTGTGAAGGAAGAGCGCTGGTCGATAAAAATATATAAAAAATACTGCCTAAGATAGCGATACACGCAACTATACTTGAAAAAAGTATGCTTTGATCATGAAAAACCTGTCGATATCGTTTAACGAATCTATTCATATAATTTGTTTTGTTACTTTTGTTCGTCATAGTAGTTAATCACTTTTCAATTCGTATATATCAAACTGATCAGTAGTAACTGCTAAATTATATCGCATCTCAACGAACAGCAGAAGTGATTTGAACGTATGATCTATTGGTTTGGTTATGACAATGACACGAGGTGAATTTTTCTGCAACGTATCCATAACTTCCTCTTCTCGATCGGCATTTCCCGCTACATGATAGGCAGAGACATATTTGGTTGCCGCGGGGCGCTTTGTCTTTGCATAGATAAGAGAATTATCACTCCAGACAAAAATAGGTTCGTTTTCTCGTGTGTTTTTTAGTATATAATCCGTAACTTCATCCGTTACTGTCACCCGTTGGTCAAAAAAGGCAGGATTATGAAATTGAGAATAGTAGCTATAGGTATAGTACAGAGTACCGCCATGCAATTTAAATTGTACGATACAAAAAAAGATTACTGCCCCGAGCAAAATTACTGCTGGCGCTTTCCGATAATTCTTTCGAAGAATACTTCCTAGCAAGAGCGAGACAGGAGGTACTATTTGGATAAGATAGTGAGAATAAGGTCGGTTTGAAAGTGTTGCACCAAATAAGCTAAATAACAACCAAAGATAGAGAAGCAATTCGGAAGATTGATACAATCGCTTGGAACGAACAAGGTACCAAACAAATGCTCCTAGTCCTCCCAGCTTTATCATCATCCATACTTTGGGATCGGTAATCAGATACCAACTTCCGGTGTATAAAATATTGCTGACAAACGCTTCAGATACAAATGACGATAATCCACCTACTGAAAGAAAATAGATACTGATAACTGCTATGGGTATAGAAAATCCAAATGCAATTTTTGAAATAACAGATTTATAGTATTTATCCGTCAGGAGAGCATGAAGCATCAGTGCGCCAACTTCAAACATTCCCGGTGGCTTTAGCAAAAATGAAAACGCGCCCAATACACCAGCAAGAACATACCGTTTTTTCATATACGCAATAACACTTACAATAATAGGAAGCACCATGTAGATTTCTGCATTGGCGATATTTGCTTCAAGGAGCGGAGTGCTTGCCAGAACAGCAAACAATAATAAGGAGATGTATTCGGGCGAACGAATCATCATATCCCGCACCCGTATAAAGGTGATCAGCGCTCCCAGAGAAAAAACTAGCGTAATCAATTTAAAGTTAAAAAGATTTCCCGCAAGAGCCGCTATAAAATAAAGAAGGGGTGTTTTATTGTCCGTAATATCACGATACAAAACAGCGCCTCGAGCGATCGTCTGTCCAACAGTCAAAGTGATTCCCTCATCCCCGTGCCAGTAGGGTTCAAAAAGTGAAGGAATGCGAAGCAGTATAAACAAGGCGATAAGAATAAAGAGTATTTTTTTGTTCATACCTTTTCCGTTACTCGGTATTCCAATCGTTTCCCCAACATTAATCTCGTATGAGCATCAAGACCAGGCAAAGCCGAAAGGAAAAATGAAATAACGGGAAGCGTAATCCATTGCATATATAAAAAGGGTATCCGCCAGCGTGAAAATTCTTTGGGACGTTCCGGCTTTACTTTTGCATCCAGTACGATGATAACCAGAATAAACACAACGCAGAGCGTTAATATATACGACGATATTTGCGAAAGATTATGACCTAAATTGGTTCGTGAAAAATTTTCGTTCACCAGAGGCGGAATAAAGGCGCCGAGCGTCAGAATAAACCAGTTGGTCGCCCACACCACATGCCATTCAACTAGATGAATCAGCCGCATCGTCTTTGCCCAGAATGGAATCTTCACATCAACAACATAGTTATAAATCACGTGGGGAATATCTGAAACTCCCCATGCCCATCTTTTTTGTTGTTCGTATTGATTGACCATCGTTCTCCAGAAACTGGTCGATTGTGCAGCTTGTACCAATGTTGGCAGAAAAATGGGTTTTACCATAACTTTTTCGCCTTTCGAATAAAATGTTTTGAAAAACATATGGTAATCTTCGGGAATAATATCGACACTCCAATAACCCACTTCAACAACTGTTTTTAACGATATTGAATACGTAGAAAAATTAATAAGGCGTTGTTCTTGTGAGAGATTTGATAGAGAAAAGACACTGCCGATAGTACTCAGTACCCGCACGGGAAGCGGCACTTTCCAGATATTTGAATAATACATTACTCCTGCTTGATAAAAGTGGTAATCATGGTCCGTGTCTGTCAAAAACAAATAGCTTAAATATGAAAAAAACTTGGGATGCAAGAGAGCATCTGCGTCACACGACGTTACCGTAATAGCATCAAGGCTCTTTCCTATTTTATTAAATTGTTCTACGGAATAGCGCGCGCCGTGAGCGGTATTTGAACTTTTTCCGGCTATTTCTCCCGGGACAAGTCGATGTTTCGATATCCAAAAATGGGCGAAGTGGTGGGCAAATTCGTTTTTGAGTGTTCGTATTATTTCTGGAGCTTCGCTATCTCGAACTTCTGTCGCTATGCAAATGCTGATTTTTTTTGCAGGAAAATCTTGATTTTTGATATATTCAAGTGTTTGCCGTAACACATGGATCGGTTCTTTATATTCCGGAATAATAACAAGATTATGTATATCATTAAATCCTTTTTGTTTTTTTGCCAATAAAAGCCAATCAACCTGCATATGCGCCCGGAGCGTCAAATATGACTTGAGTCCATGATAGGCAACAATAGCTGATTTATAAAACCAGTACACCATAAACAGAACAATAAGATATGAAGCTACTGCAGGATGTCGAAAAGAGAGCCACAACGGAAGCGTGATAATAGCCCAGGAAATAAGAGGGATAAGAATCTCAAAGAACCGCTTGGCCCTTTGGGGGTTTCTCATGAATAATAATCTCAGAAAGGTCATCTTAGAACGTATATTGTACCATTTTGATGTAGTAAAGCGATACGAATGGCACGAGTTACCATGCGAATTATGCGAATAGAATACACATTAATTTATTCGTATCATTCGCATGAAATTAGTTTTATTCGCATCGCGCTTACTTCATTGTATCCGAGGAAAGAGAGGAGTGCTACTTTCAATTTTTTCGGAGAATTGTTTAAGAATCTTCTCTGAAGTTTCAGGAAGGAAAGGTGTAAGAGTTTGAGCTATTTCAAGAAGCGACGTAAGCGATTCCGATCCAATAACAATATTACTCAGCGTTTTCTTTGCATCACTTGCTTCCTGTCGCCAAGGCCTTTGAAGGTTTATGTACTTATCAAGCCCTGTTACTGCTCCCCAGATTAACTCCAAAGCCAGATCTATTCTATATTCTTTCATATGAGGAGTTATTTGTTCTAAAAGACCATTGGGACGATCATGTTTTAATTGTGTAACGTCAAGATTATTTTTTTGAATGAGAGTGGATACCCGTGCCACGAGATTTCCCAACCCATTTGCCAAATCAGCGTTATACAATTCTTTAAACCGTCTTTCACTAAAATCCCCATCCCCGTGGCTCGGTATTTCTCGGAGAAGATAATAACGGACCGCGTCAACACCATATTTATCAATCATTTCAAATGGATCAATCACATTTCCAATTGACTTACTCATCTTGGCGCCATTAACCGTAATATATCCATGGATAAATAATTCTTTGGGCAATGGTAACCCAGCAGAAATCAGAAATGCCGGCCAATAAATAGCATGAAACCGCGCGATTCCTTTCCCAATAATATGTACATCTGCCGGCCACCATTCTTTATATTTTTCATCATTCCAACCGAAGCCAATCCCCGATTGATAGATATTGAGAGCATCAAACCAGACGTACATTCTTTGTAAATCATCACCGGGAACCGGAACTCCCCAACTTTTTGTCCGCTCATTTGATCGGGAAATACTAATATCTTTCAGCGGTTGTTTTAAGAATGAGAGCATCTCATTTTTTCTCGTCTCAGGAACAATCTTTAAAGTGTCTGATGAAATTAATTCGATAAGCCGTTCCTGATATTTCGACAATTTGAAAAAGTAATTTGTTTCAGATACTTCTTCGAGTTTTTTTCCGGGATGCTCAAGACATTCGCCATTCTCATCCAATTCACTAGGTTCATAAAATGTTTCACACCCAACACAATACAAACCAGTGTATTCTTTCTGATAAACGTCTCCATTTTTATTGCAGAGTTCCCACAACTTCTGGCTGCTCACAAAATGAGTTTTCTGACTGCTTCCTCTTTGAAAAATATCGACGCGGACGTTTAGTTTTTTGAGTAATTCTTCAAAACGATCGGCATATTCATTGACAAAATCCTGAACCGGTTTTCCCGCCTTTTCAGCCGCCTGAACGTTTTTCAGTGCATTTTCATCACTTCCGGTCAGAAACAACACTTCTTCACCAATTAACTGATGATAGCGAGCAATCGCATCTCCCTGAATAAATTCAAGAGCATGTCCGATATGAGGAGCAGCATTCACATACGGAATGGCTGTGGTGATGTAGAATTTTTTGTTCATAAAGGGTCGTTGAGAAATGTTTTTAAATTTGATACTATATAGTCTTCCTGTTACATAGTATATCAAAGCTTTAAATAACAATGTTCGTATCAATAATTACAGATTGTTGCGATGATAATGCACTCAATCGTCAGGCGGTCCGATACATGAGTTATCTTCATGCGCCGATTTCAAAAATCGGATTGACGTTTTTTTCTTCCGAAGGAAATGGAGAACTGGAAGGCGCCGGCAATTTGATCGATACGCTTGATGCAACCGAAGGAAAAAAGGGTCTTGTTGTCGTCAATACTGCACACCGTGATGGTAAAGGAAAAAAATGGCCAAACGGAACTCCCTTTGGATACTTCCACTATAAAGAAACCTTGGTAATTGCCACCATCGATGGTTATTGTCTTTCACTCGTCAAAAAACTGAATCTTACAAAGAAAATTAATCTTCTGGATGTTCCCACGGTCATTGACAGTATGATAAAACAGGAAAATCATTCGAAGGAATATCGAAAATTAGTCGTTGACAGCCAGTTTCGAAGTTATGAGTTTGTTCCGCGCGTTGCTAAATGGCTCATGAATGGCATAGTACTTCCTCATAAGAAATATTCAATTGATAAAGTACCAGACGCCCCGCAGGCTATCTGGTGGGTTGATAATTTTGGAAACACGGTTACGACGGTCATGCCTGAGGATATAAATTTTAAACCGGGAAAAAAGATAAAAACAAAGTATGGCGAATTACCCTGCTACGATCGGTTAAAAGATGTGCCGAATGATGAACCGGCACTCATTATCGGCAGCTGGGGAATTGATAATAGAAGATGGGTAAGCCTCGTCATTCAGGGAAAAAGTGCCGCGAAAGAATTTGGAATTACTTCAGGGAGTCCACTGTTTTGAGAAATCTTAAAAACGATCTACGATACTTTATCCAATGTAGGGATTGATTCAGCTGTTACCCTTGGGTTGGGTAAGAAAAACAGATAAAACAACAGCGATGACAAACAAATATATTATAAACGGAATATTCCAACTGAAGAATTCGTTTAAAGCGATTAATAGTAAACCAACCACCACAACTAACCTTAATGGTGTTATAGAATGGTCAAATTTAGTATTTTTCACTTACAATTTACACTCTCTGTGACAGTTCGTCTACCAAGTGATTGAAGTCGAGGGTTGCAACGGCGGTAAAGGTATCCGCCCCGCCATAGTACATATAAACGAGCCCATCTTTTAGAATGGCACCGCAGGGAAAAACAGTTC
>MGAO01000028.1 GCA_001788215.1 Candidatus Roizmanbacteria bacterium RIFCSPLOWO2_01_FULL_40_14
CTACCAGTGTACTAATCCCGCACGATTGGATTTAGTATATCAAACTCATGGTCATCCTGAACTCGATTCAGAATCTATCCCACTTAGAATAGATGCTGAAATAAATTCAGCATGACGAGAGTGTAATCAAATGCGATCGTGCGAGTGAAGTCGTCTTATGGTAATTGCAATACATTTCCTGCGTGGATGATGTCAGGATTGTCCAAATTATTCGCTCGCGCAATTTCTACCCATTTGTATCCGTTGTTATACTGCGCTACTGCAATTTTCCACAAACTATCACCCGATTGTACTGTGTACTGATCAGTAGTTGGTTTTGTTTCACCTTGCGCCATAGTTGGTGTTGGAGCACTGGTTAACGTAACCGTCGGTGCAATTGTTGCTGTTGCAGTCGGTCCCTCGGTCGGTTTCACGGTTGGTTCCTCTTGCATAGGCGTTATTGTTTCCGTTGCTTGAGCAGTTAAGCCCGATACATCCGGGATGACGAGTTTCATCCCTTCTTCTATATCATCTGCATTTTGTAAATTGTTAGCCTCTGCAATTGCCTGCCAGTTATATCCAGAGCCCGTTTCTTTCTCTGCGATAATCCACAACGTATCTCCCGGTTGTACGGTATAGGTATTTCCGTCAGCGGTTGTTTCCGTCTGTTCCTCAACAGTCTGGCCACTTTCACCGACTTCTCCTTTATTTCCCCGAAACACATTGAGTAAAAATCCGCCCAGTATTAATACAACGACAAATCCTAAGATAATCGATCCAATATTCTCAGATAGTTTATTTTCAGAAGCTTGTTTTGAAGCTTTTGTTACCATATAGTCCTCCTTTCTGGGCAGAAGTTTATGAGGTCTTGGCGGTCGCGATCCCGCATTATGCGGGACGACCTTGTCCTTCAGCGGTCGCGACCGGGCTCGAACCGGCGATCTCGTCCTTGACAGGGACGCGTGTTAACCACTACACTACGCGACCAACTTGTCCCGATAAGTCCCGACTTTACGGCAGGACGAAGAGAGATAAATTGTGGTAGGATAATAGCAAATAAACCGTGTTTAGTCAATCATTTTTATAAAAGTACTATGAATAACAAGCAAGTTTCGGAAAAATTACGTGAAGTTGCTATCGCCTATGAAATTTTAGGTGAAAACAGGTTCAGAATAAATGCCTATAACCAAGCTGCAGACAGTATTGAAAATCTTTCGACCGATATACAGCAAATTTGGCAACGAGGTGATCTTCAGAAAATACCAGGTGTCGGCGGAAGCCTTGCCCAGCATCTTGATGAGCTTTTTACAAAAGGATCCGTTAAGCATTTTGAGGAATTCACTAATAAAATGCCTGCCGGTATGTATGATCTCTTAATAATACGCACGATCGGCCCTAAAACAGCTTTTAAATTGTCAAAATTGCTCAACGAAAAACCATATAATCAACGTGCTTCAATTTACGAACGACTTGAAACTGCCCTTAATAATAAGGTTATTCAGGATCTGGAAGGATTTGGAGAGAAACGACAACAGGATATTTACGACGCCCTTAAAAAATATAAGAGCGGGACGCGTAAGAAAAAGAGGATACTTTTGTCCGATGCCGATGTTATTTCACAAAGATTATCTGTCTATCTAAAAAAGGATAAGAATATACAGAAAATAGATTATTTGGGTAGCTTCAGACGAAGGAAAGAAACGGTCGGTGATATTGATGTGTCAGTTGCAAGCAAGAATCCAGCTCAAACAATAAACTATTTTATACAGTATCCCGATGTGGTGGATGTTGTGGATCAGGGAGAAAAAGGTGCCACTATTCTGATAAACGATGGAGTGCAGATTGATTTACGGGTAATTGATCTGAGTAGATATGGCTCCATGTTGCAGTACTTTACGGGAAGTAAATATCACAATATTCGACTGCGTGAATACGCGCTCGAAAAGGATTTGTCTCTTTCGGAATGGGGAATCAAAGATAAAAAAACAGGTAAAACTAAGAAATTTTCTTCAGAAAAGGATTTTTACACATTTATAAAGCTCGAATGGATACCGCCTGAGATACGCGAAGATCAGGGAGAAATTGAAGCAGCGTTTGATAAGAAACTACCAAAATTAGTTACTTCATCAGATATAAAAGGTGATCTTCATATTCATTCAGATTATGATTATCCTTCATCGCATGATCGGGGAGCAAGCAACTTGGAAGAACTTCTTAAAAAAGCTTCGGACCGCGGATATGAGTATATTGGTTTATCAGATCACAACCCTAAATTATCCGGGCATACAGATAAGCAAATAATTGCTATTACTAAAGAGCGAAAGACGTATATTGAACATTTATTGTATGATAATAAATTGTTACAAAAATATCCCCGTGTTAAAAAAGTATACATTATGTATGAAGTAGACATTCGAACGAATGGTGCCCTTGCATTACCTGAACAGGCACTTGACTATTTGGATGGTATTATTATCTCGCTTCATTCCAACTTTGTTCTGCCTTCTCAGGAAATGACACAGAGAATTGTGAAAGCGTTATCTTTCCCCAAAGTCAGAATTTTTGGCCATCCTACCGGAAGATTAATCAACGAACGGGAACAAATTGCAGCCGATTGGCATCAGGTCTTTGAGATGTGTAAAAAAAATCAGATAGCTCTCGAAATAAATTCCAGTCCCAAAAGACTAGATTTGCCCGACATGTTAGTTCAGGAAGCACTGAAGAGTGGGTGTTTCTTTACCATAGATACCGACAGTCACCAGGTAAATCAGATGGATCATATGCCGTATGGTGTATCAGTTGCCCGCAGAGGCTGGGCACAGAAGAGTGATATACTTAATACACAACCATTTGAAAGGTTTGATAAATGGTTTATGAGGGGTGGTGATTAACTATGACAACAGTTTTTTATTGGATTATCGGTTTCATTGGACTTGCTATTATTTTTATCTGGTCCATGTATAACAACTTAGTGACGCTTAAAATGCGGGTAAAAGAGGCATGGAGTGGTATTGATGTGCAGTTGAAACGCCGGACAGATCTGATACCCAATCTTGTTGAAACCGTCAAAGGATATGCAAAACATGAAAAATCAGTATTTGAAAACGTTACCAAGGCACGAAGCGCCTTGATGTCTGCAAAGACGCCGGCAGCCGCAGCAGAAGCAAACGGTATGTTGGTATCGGCACTAAAATCTTTATTTGCCGTTGCCGAAGCGTATCCGGAACTTAAAGCAAGCGTAAATTTCAAAGATTTACAACGGCAGTTAGAAGATACTGAAGATAAAGTGTCTTACGCGCGACAGTTCTATAATCAGACCGTACTTGACTACAATACGAAAACGAAGCTCTTCCCTCAAAATATCATGGCAAGTATGTTTAATTTCAAGGAAGAAGAATTCTTTGAAGCGACTGATGAGGATAGAAAAAACGTTAAAGTTTCGTTTACTTGAAGCGATACGAATGTCACAAATTACCATGCGAATGTTGCGAATAAAGCCTAGCTGATGTAGCGCTTAATTCCGCTATATTACTTGATAATTATTCGTATCATTCGAATGCGATTCGTATTTATTAGTATCGTCTATGTCAATCTATCAACAAATTTCATCGAATAAAATTAAGACATACCTCATCATGGTCTTGTTTGTTGCGTTTATAGCCCTTCTTGCATGGGTATTTGGGGAGGCAAGTGGATACGGAGGATCTTTTATCGGTATTGCTCTTATTATTTCGGGAACTATCAGCTTTACCAGTTATTGGTGGTCGGATAAAGCGGTCCTTGCCATGACCGGTGCACAACCCGCTGATCAAAAAGTTCACTTTGATTTTTACACAACGGCTGAAAATATGGCAATTGCGGCCGGACTGCCAAAGCCAAAATTGTACGTCATAGATGATCCGGCACCCAATGCATTTGCTACCGGACGAGATCCGGAACATGCTGTTGTTGTTGCAACGACGGGGATATTAGAGTGTCTCGATAGAACGGAACTGGAAGGCGTCATTGCCCATGAGTTATCACATATTAAAAATTTTGATATTCGTCTCATGGCGATTGTCACGGTACTCGTGGGGACAGTCGCATTTGTCGCTGACCTTTTTATGAGAAATCTCTGGTGGGGAGGTCGTCGAAACAATGATCGTTCCTCAGGGAGCGGTATATTTCTAATTGTCGGTATTATATTGGCCATCCTTTCCCCCATTGTGGCTACGTTGATTAAACTTGCAATATCGAGGAAGCGTGAGTATTTAGCCGATGCTTCCGGAGCAAATCTCACCAGGAATCCGGATGCTCTTGCCGACGCTCTTGAAAAAATTGCTTCTAATCCTCATATGTTGCGAAATGCATCAAGTTCAACGGCTCACTTATTTATAGAAAACCCCTTTAAAAAGAAAAATGCCGGCCAGTTATTTGCTTCTTTGTTTAATACCCACCCACCGCTTGAGGAGCGGATACGAATTCTTCGCGCCATGTAATATCATATAATACAGACATGACTGCTAGAACTTACTGCGCGTTTTTAATCGGACGTCTCATTTCACGAATAAGTCTGCTTGGCGGATTTGGTAGTGGTATAACATGGGCAGGTGAAATCGCTCTTCGAATTGATCCTTCTATTATTTCATCTATTCGATCTCACGCTGATTCGATTATATTAGTTATCGGAACAAACGGCAAAACGACAACGGCATCGATGATTGAGCATCTCTTAACAAAGAATGGGAAAATGGTTATTCATAATAAATCCGGAGCTAATTTGCGCAATGGTATTGTGGGTACATTTATTACTCAATATAATCATAGAAAATTTAAAACAAACTGCTATGCAATATTTGAAGTTGATGAGGCTGAATTTCCGAATATTGTACAGCAATTGTCGCCAAATATTATTATTATGTTAAATCTGTTTCGTGATCAGCTTGATCGCTATGGCGAAGTAAATGTCGTACTAGAAAAATGGAGTAAAGCTATCGCTGATCTTGATAAGAATGCCCATCTTATTGTCAATGCTGATGATCCGGCAGTAAGTTATATTTCCGAGAATTCTCATCTTCCCGAACTGCATTATTTTGGATTGTCCCGTCCCCTTATGAATTCAGATAGCACTCTCGATACGTGGGCAGACTCGACGTACTGTTCCGACTGCGGAAACAAATTACGCTATAAGCATCACTTTTTTTCTCATTTAGGTGATTGGTGTTGTACCCATTGCAGGAGAAATCGAAAAAAACTTGATATAGAAGGAGGAAGTATCTCTCTGTCATTGTCAGGGCAATATAACCAGTACAATGCAGCCGCTACTCTTCTTACTCTGAACGTACTTGGGTTATCCACCAAACAAGATGATTTGAAAGACTTTAAACCTGCATTTGGCAGGCAAGAACAATTTAGAATTCATAATCGAGTTATAAAAATATTTCTTTCTAAAAATCCGACGGGGTTTAATGAAAGTATTCGAACGGTTCTATCTCTTGATAATCGGCCAAATCTTATATCGGCTCTCAATGACCGCATTCCTGACGGTACTGATGTATCTTGGATATGGGATGTTGATTTCGACCAGCTCGTTGGTTTCGCCAAAAATGTAATTTGCACGGGCGATAGAGTATGGGATATGGCTTTGCGCTTGAAATATACGCAATATAAAAATTATATAGTCGAAGAAAATCTAAAAAGGGCGATTGAAATTGGTTTACAAAAGACGAAAGAAGGAGAGACGTTATATATTCTTCCCACATATTCTGCCATGTTGGAAATAAGGAAGATATTAACAGGAAGGAAAATTTTGTAATGGCTTAGCTTCGACCAGAGGATCAGCCTTTGGCTGATGCTAAGCCTGACAAATAAAGGCGCACCAAGGTGTGCCACTACCTAACCAATGAAACATCAACTACATATCTGTTGGCTCTATCCGGATCTTATGAGTACCTATGGAGATCGGGGAAACATTATTGTTTTGCAAAAAAGATGCGAATGGCGCGGGATTGGTGTGCATATTGATTGTCACGGTATAGACTCGCCGGTTTCACAAATAACACGAGCAGATGTCTTATTTATGGGAGGTGCACAGGATCGTCAGCAGGATATGGTTTCAAAAGATATTGCGGGTAAAAAAACAGAAGAAATCAGACATAAAATTGAAAAAGGAACTCCCGGATTATTCATCTGCGGGGCGTACCAATTTTTAGGAAAATACTACAAAGCAGCAGACGGTACTAAAATTCCGGGACTTGGCATTTTTGATATATATACCGAACATCCAGGTGATCAGGGTAAGCGTCTCATTGGTAATATTATAGTGAAGATAGACGATTTACTTGCGGTACATCAGTCTAATGGTTCGAATCATTGGACCGATGTCATTGCCGGGTTTGAGAATCATGGTGGAAGAACTTATTTAGGCCGTAAAGTCGAACCATTTGCTCGAGTAGTAAAAGGCTACGGCAACAATGAAATTGACAATACGGAAGGCGCACTGTATAAAAATACGATTGGAACTTACTTACATGGTCCTCTTTTACCGAAAAATCCTGAACTGGCGGACTGGCTGATCCAAAAAGCACTTGAAAAAAAATATGGGAAAGTAGATATATTACCAAAACTAGATGATACATTAGAATTAATCACGAAACAGTATATATTGAAAAAATTGAGAATTTAAACTTTTCTTGAAGCGTGGCCGGCTCCATAGACGGCGAGTGCACCGCCAACTATAAGCGGGATGGTAATTTTTTCACCTAGGAAGGCAAATGCCAGAAGAATGGTTAAAACAGGCTGCAGATAGGTAAAGAGAGATGCCGTAATTGCGGAGCTTATCTTAAGAGAATACTGATAGAGAAAATAAAATAGACTTGTTCCCACGATGCCTACTTCTAAAGCTGAAACAACATGGGTCCATCTGATTTCAGAAAATAGAACCGGTTCCATAATTACTTCAAACAGTGCAAAAGGAACGGAAAGGAGCAACGTTACGAGAGAAAAATAAAACGTGAGTGCAATGGGTGAGACCGCGTGACTGACTTGATAGGAACTGAAGCGTACAAAA
>MGAO01000029.1:0-6434 GCA_001788215.1 Candidatus Roizmanbacteria bacterium RIFCSPLOWO2_01_FULL_40_14
ATTTCAGGATGCGGTGGAGCAACGACCGTTACTAATACAGAAAATGGTTCTGATTCAACAAATACCGGTGACGTTGACATAACCTCAACTGACGAAATATTTCAAACGAACGATGCAAATATTGAGAATGAAATGGTTTTGTTGGCAGATTCAGGAAACAATACCGCTGATGCAAACACCGGTGGAAACAGCACGATTAACACCGGAGATGCCAATGTGGCCGCAAACATATTAAATTTTGCAAATACCAATTTAGCAGGCAACGTCCTCTACGGAGTCGTCAATATTTTTGGAGATTTAATTGGTGACATTATATTCCCTGAAGAATACTGCGGTGGTACCTGCACGGGAGATATTGCACTGGCAAATACAAACAATGGATCTGACTCGACCAATACCAGCAACTACTCAGAAACTGATAATTCGGAGACGTATCAATTCAACGATGCCGTTATCGACAATAATATCCTTTTAGATGCAAATACGGGTGAAAATGAGACTTCAGGAAATACGAATGGAAATTCAAGTATAGAAACCGGCGATGTGGATCTGGACGTCAATACCATGAACGTCGTGAATTCAAATATCAACGGCGGTAATTGGTTTTTGGTACTCGTCAACGAAGCAGGTAACTGGGTCGGTAAAATACTCGGGGGCGATGGATCGAATATGGCAGGATCAGCGGATACTGAATTTACCGTTGATCAAAATGGCGATATCTATGTAACGAATAATGCAAACGGCTCAGGATCCACCAATGCGGGTAATGTCAATGTAACGAATAACGAAACACTCGTCCAGGAAAATCAGGCAAACATTGTTAATAATCTTGATCTCACTGCAAATACGGGTAATAACTCAACGTCAAACAATACGGGCGGAGATAACAATATTACCACAGGCGATGCCAATATCGTGGCAAACATCGTAAATTTTGTTAATAATAATATTGCAGGTAATGGCAAACTGTTTGTAACGGTTGTAAATGTATTTGGCAGCTGGACCGGAAACTTTAAGACGCCATGGGCTCAAGATGAAGAAGAAACACAGGAGGTCACACAAAATACTGAAAACAATCCAAGCAACGAACAATCAAATAGTTCCAATAATAATGATGCTCATGCAGTCGGTGGCACCTCATCGGAAGACCAAAATTCCCCAAATCTCCCTAATAACTCGGATGGAAATGAAGATGATGAGAATAATACGAATGATACGGCTCTTGCAACTACAGATAATGGAGATTCCTCAAACACTCAAACATTCTCAGCCGGCCAAGTTGCGGGCGCACTAGCACAGGGTAGAATAGTAACCGTTCACAATCCATTTAATGAATTCCAATCACGATCTGAAACAGCTGACATCAACAACAAACTAACTATCAACCTTGCATGGCTTCTTGTCCTGATTCCCGCTGGTGGCGCCCTCTACCTGAGCAAGAAAATACGTGCAAAGTTTGCAAGATAATCTGCCCCCAAATCTATAATGTTTAAACGGACTGTTGCGATAACAATATTACTTCTGCTCTTTTTCACAAACGTCATTACGGTACGCGGACTTGAAATTGAAGTAACCGGAAACGACAATAGCTCAAGCAACGAAGTGTCTGTTCAACATGAACAAACGACCAATTCACAACAGACCAACATATCTGATACAAACAACGATGTTGATACTTCTGTCAATACCGGAAATAATCAGGCAAATGACAATACCGCAGGCGATACTAATATAACGACCGGTGATGCTACAAACACCGTAGCCATAACAAATACAGCCAATTCATCCTCTATTACTGATAATTGTTGCCTCGGAGGCGATGAGTCGGAATCGTCAATCATAATTTCAGGAAACGGAAGCGGGTCAACCAACACGGCGCAGTATGAACACGTAACGAACAATACCATAGTAATCAACAATAATGCATTAATTTCAAATAACGTTAACGGCAGCGCAAATACCGGAGGCAATACGGCAAATGGTAATAATGGTAATTCAACAATCATTACCGGTGCTATTAGAGCAAGTGACACGATCATCAATAAAAATATCAACTCGGTAAACGTTACCATAGGTGATCCCAAAGAAAGTTTTCTTATAAAAATTAACGGAAATGGTTCGGATTCGGTAAATGCCGCCAATTTTTTTCTCACTAAAAATAACAGCATTTATGTAAACAACGACGCTGAAATCAAGAATGATTCGGACTGGTTTCTCAATACCGGAAAGAATGAAATCTATGAAGGAAATGGCGATGCGTTTATAAAAACTGGTGGTATAGCATTTGACTCATTGATAAAAAACAAAGACATTAACAAAAGTGAAGTAGAAATTACGTGCTGCAAAGAAAAGGAAGAAGAAAAACCACCCACACCTCCAACACCACCACCAACTCCCCCAACTCCTCCCGGCAACGGTGGCAATGGAGGAAATGGTAACGGAGGAAATGGTGGTAACGGAGGAAATGGCGGAGGCGGTGGAGGTGGAGGAAATGGTGGTAACGGAGTCGGTGGTACCGTACTCGGGATACAGTTGCCCGCAACAGGACTCAGTTGGTGGCTCTATGCTACACTAGCAAATATTCTTATGCTCATGATGGGGTTGTACTTACGGATGCGTGCTGGCAGATCACCATGTTATGTCAAAACGAACTAACGTTATAAAACTACTCGGCAACGCTTTAATAGCGTTGTCTTTTTTAGGATTCATATTTATTTATTACCCGATTATTCGCGGCTACCTATTTCCCCCCACTATTTCTATCCCCGATAATCAACCCGCTATCAGAATTGAGAAAATTAATGCGGTTGCTCCCCTCATCTTTAATGTCGACCCCTGGAATAAAGAAGAGTACCTGGAAGCACTTTCAAATGGCGTTGCCCATGCTAAAGGCACATTCTTGCCGGGAGAGACAGGAACCATATTCCTTTTTGCCCATTCATCTGATGCGCCATGGCGGCTTACCCGATACAATACGGTTTTTTTGCGGCTTGGGGAGCTTGAACCGGGTGATGAAATTCACATAACAACTGAGAAAGGCGAATTTATCTATAGAGTCCGCGAGAAAAAAGTTGTTTGGCCGAATGAAACTGAGTACTTAACGAATATTGAACGTGATCAATTAATTTTGCAAACCTGTTCGCCCGTGGGAACAGATTTGAAACGTCTCCTCGTCTTTGCCGATCCTGTCTAATAAAGACTGTCTTTATTAAAGACAGTCTTTATTCTTTATTCTTTTATTCTTCGCCTTCATCATCAATTGATAGATTGTAGATCAATGTCCTACTTTTTTCTTCATTACTAGAATCCTTCTCTTCTATAAATACCTTGTAGGAATTCTGTCCGTGGTTTGCAAAATTTGAAAGAATAATAGTTGGTTTAACCCAACTCTGATTAATATCACCTATATAAACAAGGTAAGATGAAGGTTGACTTCGTAATACCGCAGAGATATTTGTGCTCGTCATTCGTGTTTTGATTGGGTTTCGATGAATGTAACGTGACAAATATAACAATTGGTCATCCGTTTCTATAAGTACCGCTTTATATCTTCCTTCGAATAATGGACCTCTCCTTTTATACCGCGTATTAAAATATTTGGTATAGCGTGTCATAAGAGATCGCATAAAATTTTCAAGATCATTTTTATCATTTTGTTTAACAAGAAAATGATAGTGATTTGGCATAAGACAATAAGTAAGAAGTTCAATTTTACTGGCATAATTCTTAAGTCTAAGCAGTGTAATTAATCTGCTCCGTTCTTTACTCGAAAGCGATAGATTATTTAAGTTTCCGAAAAGATTAACCTTATCTTGAGGCAATAAATATGTTTTCAGATATGAAAGAAATACTTCATAATCCAACTTATCTTTGAATATATCTATTTTATTGACACCGCGGTTATACACGTGATAATAACCTTCAGATATATATGTTTTAATACTATTCTTAATAGGCATAATCTAACAAAGACAGTCTTTTATAAAGACTGTCTTTTATGAATAAAATACACACTTGCTCCTGCACCTATTATTCCCGTCATACCCACCGCCAGAAATATCCATTTAACAATTGGAGGTCTTTCTGATTTGAGTTTAGTCTCATCTGATGCAATAAATTCTTCTTGAGATTCGGGTACAAACCCAACTCGTGAGCTGGACTCTGTTTCCCGTTCTGATGGATCTCTCACTCCAAGCACTGTTTCACCTTGAGAATTCTCTTCCAGCATTTCTTCAGAGTTAAATTGCTTAACAGGTTTCGGAGTGTTAACTATTTTTTCAGGAGGCGTCGGTGTTGGACTGGGCGTTTTGGTTGGAGTAGGTGTTTTGGTAGGCGTTGGAGTCTTCGTGGGGGTAGGAGTATTTTCTGGTGTCGGTGTTGCAGCGGAACAAATTGCATTTGGATCTTTTGAACTTCCATCATTTGGACCATCTTTTGTTGAAGATGACGTGACTTCCCAGCTTCCACTTCCGTCAGCAGTTCTTCGAGCATATTCCCCACTGTTTAATACAGGCAATGCCGTCAACTCAGTATTTCCACAACTTGCACCTGATCCGTCTCCATAGAGAATACAGTTAGTTTCTGTTTCTCCTTGTTTTAGTAAAATCCGGTCGCCATCTTTATTAAGAGAATTCCCCCATTCAATGATAGTAAACCCGCGCGAAGCCAGACTACAGGTAATCGTTTTTTTATTACCCGATGCACTTCCATCATTCAAAGAGTAATTTGATAAGTCAACTGACTGATCGGATGTATTGTACAACTCCACCCAATCCGCTCCATTATTTGATGAAAATTCATTGATGACAACTGAAGATTCAGAAGCAAAAACGGTAACTGGTGCAAAAATAAAAATAATTGCAACAAGTAGGAGCATTATTACTAACTATACTACTATTTGAGGATTTAGAAAATAGAGGATTTAAATAGATCGTCGGGTATAAATAAAGAGTCATTTGAAGTCGAAACTCTTTTACACTCTGATAACCCCCAACCCGTTTTTCTCTCTCCAAAATTACAGTATTCAACATAAATTGGATAATTGCCCTTTTGACTCCATGCGGCTTCGGGATTATAAATGAATGTTCTCACATTAGATTTATCAAAGTGTAATATTGAATAAACTAGAGAGTCATCTTCTAACCATTTATCAAATAAGTATTTTTGTTTTCCCTTTATTAAACTTGAAGAGTAAAGAGTATTGACTTGAGGCGTTGGTATATCTCTTTCATCCTGAGGAAATATACTAAACACTTCAACTTTAAAATCATAATTTTCTCTATTATCATCTTTGCTTTTACTTTCAACTATGACTCTATTTGATAAATCTGATTTACAGTAACTAACTATATCACGACTTTCATTATTAAAATATTTTTTGACTTCTAATAGTTTATCATCATAAGTAATAGAAGAACCTTCTACACAGTCATGAGATATTACTTTATATTGGGAGTAAATATCTGCATAGGTAAATGTTGTTGGGATTTTTTCATCAAATATATTTTGATTCTCAGCCAAGTTAGCGGAATTAGAGGTTGTTTTGGACTTTATATTAACCTGTTTTCCAAAATAAAAACCTGCCATAGGCAATATAACAAACATAACAACTACTAGGTAGGTTGAAAGACCTATATTTTTCTTGAAAGACTTTTTGCTCATAATGAAATTATATCAGTAATTCACGTGCAAATAAAGGGTATCGTAGTCGGAATCCTCGTGGTCGACTCTGACATACCGAAGAGCACAGCCGGCCATACCCGTATATGAACCTCGATAGAGCGTTCCATTTTTCACCGCATAAGCCGTATTCGAGGAAGTACTGTTAATGTCTATCCCATTGTGAAAATCGTAAGGCAGCCAGGGAATATGGTGAACCGCCCACGTAGAGCCATATCCTTGAGAATATCTAATCTTCGCATCGAGCGGCCAGCGCCAATCGCCGCTCGGATTAAATGAGTCACCATCAGAACTACCACATGATGAACCTGAACAATTCTCAAAGTCTATCCCATTTAAGAATGAAAAGGGGTTTTGAACAGCTCCGTCGTTTTTGCGAACTATGAAGTGAAGATGAGCACCGCTTGAGTTGCATGAAGGGCCTTGAATCACCGAAGCAACACGCTGTCCTTCATTTACATGACCAACTTCAGTCTCTGTTCCTTTTCCTGCCACAATGGCCTGGATTGCTTCAAGTTCAGCCTGCGCCGCTGCGAGCAATTTCTGATAATTCTGTTCGTCACTTTTCGTAATTTCCAAAAGATATTCCTTGTCTTTTTTCTGCTCATCTAATACAATAGTCTGTGTCTCAAGTTTAACTTTTAACTGATCCAGTTCAGTCTTCTTTTCTTCTAAGAGAATCTTTTGGTCTTCAAAATCAGTTTTAGTGGCCTGTACTTCATACATGAGCTTTTTATCATGCGCTTGAATCCGTT
>MGAO01000029.1:6453-6752 GCA_001788215.1 Candidatus Roizmanbacteria bacterium RIFCSPLOWO2_01_FULL_40_14
AATAAGATCAGACGTTCCTTCACTGGATGCCATAAGAAGAAGGGCAGGAATGTGACCTGTTTTGTATGTGGCTACGACCCGATCAATAAAAACTTCAGAAATATTATCGAGTGATCCTTCAAGCGTTATGATTTTACCCGTTAATTTTTCTATCTCCACTTTCATCTCTTCGATACGCGCAGCCGACCGTTGTATTTCAAGCTGGGTGATGCGAATTTGGGTATCCATATAGGTTATTTGATTCGTCAGTGAAGCTTTCTTACTTCTTGTTTCGCTTAACTTATTACTCAACCCTTCAA
>MGAO01000030.1 GCA_001788215.1 Candidatus Roizmanbacteria bacterium RIFCSPLOWO2_01_FULL_40_14
TCCTTAATAGCTTCAAATGTCTTCTCGCCGACTATTCCTTTTTCCAACAACTCTTGGATTGAGCTGTATGGTCGGCCATCTATTATCTGCTGGGCTCTTTTTTCACCAATACCGTTGAGCGATTCTAATTCCGTAGTGGAAGCAGTATTGATATTAATTGACAAAGCAGACGAATCAGTTTCAGAAGTATTTCCGAGATTTTGTTCTCCTTTAAACGGGATATAGAGTTTTGTGCCATCTTCCAATTTTTGTGCTTGATTAATATTTTTTGCAATCCAATTTAAATCAGCTTCCTGATCGTATCCACCTGCTTTGTCAAGAAGATCAATTATTCGAGAATCTTGCTTCATCTCATAAACTCCCGGCTCTACAACGGCACCTTGTATGTCAATATATATCATTTGAGCTTGATCATTCTGCTCTACTGCGTCTTTTTGTATGATTTCAATGCCATTTTCTAGCTGTTCTTTTTTTTGCGAATCTGAAATAGAAATTATGACAAATATAACAAAACAAATCACACCAACTGAACCTAATATAAGAGGAATTCTGAACTGAGAAAGGTATTGGCTATACATATATACATAATACGTGCTTTCCTTGCAGACTTTCAAGTTCTGAATCATATGTACTATACCAAAAACTTCCCATGAAAGGCGGATATATAACATAGCATAAGTTAGTTATATTTCGATATACTAATAATAAGTTGATTATTTCGTGAAAATATAAATTGCTCTAAAGTTACTGAATGCGGTAATTTATAAGTATTTGTGAAATATATATTTCACAAAATACTCTTTTTTTCACGACATAACTACTTTATATCTTTTTATAACTAAAAGTATCATATCATCTTTCCACGGAGTAATTTATTCAGTTCTTGACGAGTTCAAATATATCTGATACTCTGAAAGTATGAATTCTCAACACTTAAACTATAATTCCTATAATTTTGAACTCAAATTTAAAAAGTACTTGGAGAGTAATAATTTTTCCCGCATAAGTATTCACAATTATTTGTCAGACATTCGAACTTTTATGAATTGGTTTTCACAGAGCCTGAAAGAGGAGCATTTGCTTTTTGATTTAAGTTTATTTAATGAGAAAACAGTTAAAAAGTATATTGATTCCCTGAGAAATGCCAATACGCCTGCCACGACTATTAACAGATCTCTTTCAAGTCTCCGTAAATTTTCCGAATTCTTAATGACAGATAAATTTATAGAAACTAATCCCATGAGTGATATAAATAATATCAAAATAAATCTATATGAAACAATTATACTCAAATCAAAAAAACATGCAAAACCAACAATAGCTTTTTTTCTTGGATTTTCTTTTATTGCCATCTTATTTTTACTTCCGGGAGTAGTAGCTTCGCAGTTTTCGAAGATGACACAGCAAAATGAAAATTTATTACGAATGAATAAGCCGATCAGTGGAATTTTTCCCGAATCAGCAATCGCTTCTACCTCTGCTGGACTTATGACTATCCCGATACTCGATGAGCATGGAAATCTAAATCTAACTGCATCATATCCTAAAATTATAGGATATAATGGAAGCCTTTCCATTCAAGCCCCTGAATTAGTTCTTTCTGCTCAACAGGATGGTAATCTAAAATTACAAACGGATAAAGGTTCAATTCATTTTCTTTTTAATGGAGAAAGGCCAAAATTGCCGTTTGATTCAGCTTTTTATTTTTCGGGAGAAAATATGCAAAGTGGAACGCTTTTGTATGGAGCTGTAGACATGGTTAGTAGTTCAGTTTCACTATTTGAACTGGCAAGTGGCTCGCCCACCGAAACCAAATTTAGAGTTGATAGTGAAGGTAACGTGTATATAAGAGGCAACATTATTTTAGAAGGAAATTTAATCGTAAATCCTGAATCAACTATATTTGGAACTTTTTCCGGTCAAACAGCTACATCATCGGCGTCTTCAACTCAATAGGATGTTATACTGAATTATCATGAATTACTGCCTGAAATCACACCAAAAAATATTACTAATAACTGCTTTTGTGTTATATAGTGGTTTTTTCTCTACGGTTACGTACGCGCAAGAAGAATTTAGTTATGCGCGCGGTTTGGTAATTTCAGACACGGAGGCAGTAAATGGAAATATTATTGCCATGGATGCAAATGGTACCTATGTACGGGCAACTATTTCAAATTCGAACCACTTGATTGGCGTGTTGTCAGATTCTGCAACTGTTTTATACGAAGCCGTGGAAGGGGCAGGATCCCCCGTTGTAGTAGGAGGAACAACTATTGTTACGGTAAGTACAACCAGTGGGCCAATTGTGGCCGGTGATTTAATTTCTGCATCTCCTCTTCCTGGTATCGGCCAAAAAGCCGGCGCGAACGAATATATTATTGGGATAGCTCTTGCTTCTTATAACGGCGAGTCCGTTGGAACTATTCCCCTCTCCGTGCAAATACGTACTGCTGGATCGACACAAGCAGGAGCTCTTACCAATCTCGTGGATCAGATTGCAAACTTATTCTTCCAATCAGCACAAACACCACAGCAAGCACAAGTTCTCTTTAGATATTTGGCGGCAGCTATCGTAGCAGCAACTTCCATCGCCGTTAGCTTTAGAACCTTTGGGAGAAGCGTATCAAATGGCATTGAGGCAATGGGTCGTAATCCCCTTGCTCGCCGTCAGATTCAAGGCATCATAATACTTAATGCAGGACTTATTGGTATTATTAGCCTTGCTGGAATAGTTCTGGCATTGGCAATTATTCAATTTTAAGATCTGGATTGAGAAGACGTGGCTTGGTACGTTCGGTTTACACGAACGTACCTTGCACAAGAAGCGATTAATACTTTATAGTAATACTATGACTATTGAAACCTTTATTATGGTACTTGCCGGAGTTGCCCTATTGCTCATCATAGGCATAATTGTCAGTATATTGAGAGAGAAATCAAATGCAATAGTTTCTCAGCAGAATGCAGAAAATATTGATATTGACCAGGCGCAGATAAAATCTAATTCAATCATCCAGTCTGCGCTCAAACAAGCACGGGCGCTCTTAGTAAATGCCGAGCTTTCTGGTATTAAGGAAGTAGTACGGACTCGTCACGATTCAGAAAAATTGGAACAGGCCTATGAAGAACATTTACATGAACTCGTTAAACGATCTGAAAAACACCTTGAATATACAACCAGATCAATAGAAGACCATTACGTTGATCTTTTTCAGAAAGCAGAAAAGCAAATCAAATCACAAATGACTGACAATCAACAACGGATTATTAACGAACTCGATCTAGCACTTGATGAAGCGCATAAGCTTCTTACGACTCAAACACAAGCAACTCATCAACAAATAGAGCGCCAACTAGAAGCAGAAATAAACGACGCTAAAAAACTCGTCGATGGGTATAAAAACAAACGTATGGAAGCTATTGACAGACAAATTGGGGAACTTGTCATTGAAACAGTAAAACGCACGATCGATAAAGCGCTTACTCCCGAGGAGCATACTGACCTGGTCATCCGTTCATTACAGGAAGCTAAACAGGATGGATTTTTTACATGAACTCAGTCCCACTTATTATAGCTACTATTCTCAAGTATGCCTATACCCGTGTTGAGGCAGAAAAGCTGCTTTCTGTCTTTCGATTGCTATCTGACGCTTACTTTTATCAACAAGCAGACGCGAGGATGATGGAATCAATTATTGAAGAGCGATTTCGCCATGCCCTTGACACGACATATTATTTTGAATCACTGCCGGAGCTCATACAGCTTGCACAAAAATCGTCTAAAGGAAGAATTTATGAGACAATCCACGACGTCTCAGATGCCCTCGAATTACTTCCTGTTCTCACGCTCTATGTTCCTACCAAACTTGAACATATATATATTGCAACAATTGGAACGTGGGTACGGGGAACTATTAACGAAAAAATACTTCTTCAATTTATTATCAGTGCAGCATACCGGGGCGGCTGCGGGGTAAGCTGGAAAGGTATTATGAAAGATTATTCTTTTAATCATTTTCTGCAGCGAGAGTCCCGATCTATTCAGTCGTTGATTCAAAATGTCTAATATATTATGGAGTCTTACGTTTCAGAAGTCGGCTATGTCACAAAAAGTAATGGTTACCTTATGTATATTGAGGGGCTTCCGACAGTCAAGATAAATACCATACTTACCCACCAGTCAGGAAGCAAAGCAATAGTAACTTCTCTTGATAAAACTTCGCTACTGGCGTTAATGCTCGATCAGACAAAACCAAAACCGGGTGATGAATTTAAGATTTTTGCTGAGCATATATCTATTCCCGTCGGGCCTCAGGTACTCGGACGGGTACTCAGTCCAATGGGAGAAACTATCGATGATAAAGCGAGTTTGACAAAAACAGGAAAAGCGGGCCTCACGCGTGAAGTCAAAATCGACTCATCCGCACCGGGCATTAGTAAGCGCCACGTAGTAGATGAACAGTTTCAAACGGGACTAACCATTGTAGATGGACTTGTTCCTATTGGAAAAGGCCAGCGTGAGTTAATTATTGGAGAACCGAGAAGCGGCGTATCTGCTTTTATCATCGATATCATTGCCAATCAAAAGAATACAAATACCATTTGCATATATACCGCAATTGGAAAGTCAGAACTTGAAATAAAACAATATGCTTCTAGCATAGAATCTATCGGGGCCAACAGCTATTCGTTATTGGTAGCAGCTTCTTCCAGCAGCCCCGCGCCGCTTATTATGCTTGCACCCCAAACAGGACTTACTATAGCAGAACAATTTGCTCAAGATGGTCATGACGTCCTGGTTATTTTAGATGACATGGGACTTCACGCAAAGTATCTCCGAGAAATTGCTCTTATAGCTGAGCAGGTTCCCGGACGCGAATCTTATCCAGGAAACATCTTTAATCAACACGCACGTCTTATTGAACGTGCCGGCAACTTCAATCAAGAGAAAGGTCGTAAACCTGTTTCTATTACACTTCTGCCTATTATTCGCGTCATTTCTGAAAGTATTGCATCATATATCACGACAAACCTTATGGCAATGACCGATGGTCACATGCTCTTCTCTTCAGAACTGAGTGCGGCAGGCAGTTATCCATCTGTTGATACAGCAGGCTCAGTAACTCGTGTTGGTAGACAAACACAACATCCATTACTCAGAGAACTATCTGACAGAATACGTGCTCTGCTGGCTCGATATGAGGAAGTTCGTTCTTATAGCCGATTCGGACCTGAATTGACCCAAAACACGCTCGCCACCCTTAATCAAAGTGAAATTATCCTTGAATTATTACGCCAAGAAGATCACGATTACCGCGATATTCCGCTCCAAGTCGCTTTACTTGCTCTCCCCTTTACTCGATTTCTTGCTCTGAAAGACGCCTCTTTTGTAAAAAGAAATAAAAAGATTATAGTCAATGCTCTGCGAGAACAACCAGAATTTAGTCAACTATATAAATCTCTTGAGTTATCGCTTGACAGCTTTATTCAACAAATCGATCAACGATCAGATGTTTTAAATAAACTATGCCAATAATCAGTTATTCAAGAGAAATAGAGCAGATTGCCGCGTTAGAAACAATAACGGGAGCTTATTCTGAAATTGCGGCATTACGTATAGACAATATAAAAAGCGCGTTTGAGCAGAATTCCCTTTATTACGAGGAAATCAGTCAAATTTATCACTTAGTTAAGAGAATTGCTAACTCGAAAGAGTCACATACAGAACAATTAGCAGATACCAGTTCAAACCGATTAGATACATTATATGTGGCGATAACATCGAATCACGGCTTCTATGGTCCGCTGAACAGTGACGCCGTAGACACCATGATCAAAGACGCACGTATCCAAAAAGCTGAGTGCATGATAATCGGTGCGATGGGTATTTCGTATGCGCGAAGTATGGGCGGGGCATCGCCTTTCATATCGATGGCTTTTTCTCTGGATGAGCCAACACCTGAAGAAATCTACCAGTTTCTTGGGCTCTCTTTACGATATAAACGCATATTTGTCTATTATCCTAAATATATTAGTATGTTAAAACAAATGATAGATCGTATTGATATAACTCATTCGCCTGAATCAAATAGCCAAGTCCCACCCGATATAAAATATATATTTGAACCGGAACTTCCTCAGATTTTGTCTTTTTTTGAACAGCAAGTACGGTACTTGCTGTTTGCCCGAGTTTTATTGGAAACGAATCTTTCGCGCACTGCCACACGCTTAATAACCATGGATACGGCCGAACGAGATGCAAAAGGATTGCTTAAAAAACTGTATATGCAAGAACGCAGGGAACGTCGATCGAAGATTAATGCAAATTTAGTAGCAGTTTCGGGACAATTAAAGAAATGGCGAAAACAAAATCAACAAAATCATCACCAATAAATTACGATATCGTGGGAACTATCTCTGCTGTTCTTGATCAAATTGTTCTCGTGTCCTTTCCATCGGGGACACTGCCCGAACAATATCACGTCCTCACCTCTCCTGAGAACCAAAAAGTACGACTTGAAGTATTTTCATATCATAGACACAATACGGTAGCCTGTCTCTCTCTTTCTTCAGCCGAACTTCTCTATCGCGGGATGAAAATTGTTTCTACCGAAAAACCTCTTATCATTCCTGTTGG
>MGAO01000031.1 GCA_001788215.1 Candidatus Roizmanbacteria bacterium RIFCSPLOWO2_01_FULL_40_14
AGTCGAACGTGAATGAAGGAGGGCAAGTTCATTAATTTGGTGGCTGTAGCTCATCTGGCAGAGCGTCTCCCTGTGGAGGAGAAGGTAGCGGGTTCGAGCCCCGTCAGTCACCCCAAGAAATTTAGCCTCAGGTAAATATATCGAACTATTATTACCCAAAACCGTACTCGAACCTCTGGTATAATCAGTTTATGCATAATCATGCACCCGAAAATTACGAATGTCCCTTTTGTATCTTAAGTAAAGGTGGAGAGACAGAATATAACTCTCAGAATGATATTGTTTATCAAGACGAGAACTCAATAGCCTTTGTTTCTCCCAAGTGGTGGATTAATAATCCAGCCAACGTCCTTGTAATCCCAAAAAAGCATTATGAAAACATATATGAAATACCTGATGACGTTCTTGCTGATGTCTATAAGTCAGCTAAAAAGATTGCAATTGCCATAAAAGAATCATATCCAAGTGACGGAACTTCTATGAGACAGCATAACGAGCCAGACGGTGAACAAGATGTCTGGCATTTTCATGTGCATGTATTTCCAAGATACAAGAATGACAAGCTATACCAAAATCATGACAAGAAAAGATTTGTTGAAAAAGAAGAAAAACGACAATACGTTGAGAAGTTAAAAGAATTTCTATCTAAAGACTAGCATAGGATTGTTGGTAGAAAAGTATTTCGTCTTGTTTTAGTTGACTAAAGTAAGTCCGAACATCATTCGGTAGGCTACCCCAATTAATTTATCATCAAATTTTAATACCACTACGTACTAGCTTTTAGCTTATCTACTTCAATAAGTAATTGCTCAAGAAAACGCTTGTATTCTTCTGTTATCCCCTTTTTTGATAAATCATTTGTTAGAGTATCTTTTATAAACTCTAAATATGAATCTGTTTGTGGGTGAGACGTTCCGAATATTCCGTATTTATTCGTTATAGCATCTATAAGACCTCCAAGGGTTGAAACATTTTTTCGCTGATCTTCACTAAGTGCTTTTAGGTCTAGAGTGTCTAGACATGAAGGGATTATGGGATAATTATGATCTATACTTTTCCTCAAATTTACTACATCTATAATTTCTGCAACGCCATCTTTATCATTCCAAGAAACTTCTCTTAATATCATTCTTGTTTCTTCTGCAAACTGTCTTTGAAATTGAACTTGTTCTTCATCAGTCAAATCAAAAAAACTGCGTAATCCTTTATGTGGCTGGTCAAATATCTCTATGCCTTTTGCTTCACAGTAATGGAGTAAAATTTCTCTCACGTCATCCAATGAATACATTTGCGTTAAAGGATTATAAATAGGTCTTCTAAAAATCATTAATCCTCCAGGATAAGCCAGAATAAGTTGACTATCATCTTTGGTAGTTAATGCAAGGTCAGAAAATGACGGTGTATTAACAAATGGCTTTTTAGACGGATGTGTATGAAAATATAATTTGGTATCTCTCTTTTCTTGAGTATCCTGCTCCTCAGCGTGAGGTTGTTCTCTAGCTCCAGTTGAAACGACTATATTTTCATCTCTTTGTAATAACTGAAATTCAAAGGGAAATTCTGTTAACTCTTTTATATCTTCTGGTGAAATAGGAAATATAGCCACTGGAATCTCAAATTCATAAAATTCTTTATCAGGATCAAATTTAGATGTTTTTAAAAAGTTTATAAAGTCCCTTAACGTTTGAGGTGTTGTTCCCTCAGATTCGATCTGAAGTCTTGTTCTTTTGAATCTATAAGTTTCAGGATCTGATTCCATTACGCTTTTTTCTCGGACCTCTTGAGTTTGTGTTTCGTGATCTATTTCTGTATTTGCGTCTTGCATATAAGTCATTTTACCAGAATCTTCTTTGTTTACCAAAGAGCTTTACTCAATGGTTACGCATTTAGTGCTATAATCAGGAATTATATTTAGAGGCACGAATTCCTTAAGCTGGGTAAGAACTGTGTTTGCCCAGTCACCCTCATTCCAAATTATAAATATATTGAGGAGGTGAGATTATGGCTACTAAACAAAAAACCAAAACAACCACCGAGCAAATTAAAGGAACAGGAGATCAGGTCATTAAAAAAGTCAAAGAACTGGTTAAGGAAGGAAATGTCCGCAAAATTATGATTAAAGATAAAAATGGAAAATCTATTGCAGAGTTTCCGTTGACGATAGGCGTCATTGGTACGGCACTAGTACCCATTCTGGCAGCCGTTGGTGCGATTATTGCTCTCGTTGCAGAGTGTACGATTACGATAGAGAAGGAAAAGTGAGCGATGCGAATAATGCGAATCGACATGCGAATGATACGAATTTTGTTGTATAATTTGTAATTATCGATTGATTTTTATATGGACAACAATCCACAACATCTCGATGAAGCGTTTGAAGAGGTCTGCCGGGAAATTACCGAGCTTTTTATCAAAAAACATCAGGATTATGGAAAAGAAAACATTCTTGAGATGGAAGAATTGGGAATCGCCTTTCGAACGAGCGAGAAAATTGCACGCCTGAAAAATTTACTTCGCGAAAATAAAGAACCCTCTAGTGAATCCCTTGAAGAGACGTGGAAAGATATTGCCGTATATGCAATAATTGCGATTCTATTCAGAAGAGGTTTGTTTCAAAAGTTAGACATGAAATAGGAGAATTAATCAATTCAACCCTTGACAATTATTTTCTCACATGCGATAAATAATATCTTATGAATGACGACAAAACGCTAAACGATCAAATGGCTGAAGATGTAAAGAGCGTTGCTGTCTCAGCTACTCAGCAGATTGATTATCTAGTAAAACAAATGTCCGCAGATCTGGATAAACTCGGCGATCAAATTAAAGAACAGCGGCAGATGGTGACTGATGCGTTTAAAAACGACAGCCGCTACCAAGAAATGAATGAGAAGATTAAAGATTTAAATAAACAGCGTCAGGTCATTCAGAAAGAACTTTCCGGAAATGAAGCGGTACAGAGAGCAAAGAAAGAACTTGATGAACTAAATAATCAGAGAAAAGCGTTAATGAGCAAACTGTCGGAATATTTGAAACAATATGTCGAACAGTTTAACTCCCGAACACTTAAGGATCTTGAAGGTAATTTGAAGGAAATTATCACACAGTATAAGTTGGTACGACAGAGAAAGATGGAATAATTTTGTAGTGCCAATTATTAATCGGCTATATTTAGTCGCATAGTATGCGGCACTACGTATTCTTAAAATCCAAAGCAAAAGAGTTAATACAGTATCCTAACCCCGTACACTCTTTTCCATCGGGTGTAAGTTTTCTCTGAGTAAGGCTTGAATCGCTCATACCATTTACCAAAAAATTATTTTCTTTTTTGGCTTCGACTTGCTTTTTTTACAGCTTTTTGGTCACTCTCGAGCACTGCACCGAGTGCGAGACCTACTGCTGCACCAACGGCCAGCCCGACCGTCAGATTTGCAAGATTTGTACCAACTACTGCACCGATGACTACTCCTAATGCAATAGATAAGCCTCTTGTGTATTCGTTATGAACTTTCATAGGCAGTTTAATAATTAATACGTTTAGTATAGAGAGAAATCAAATACGATGTCAAGGGGGAAAATCGTCACCCAAACACCGCACGGAAGTACGGGATCCTCTTCCTCATAACAACCACCGCAAAAGAAACAATACTGACTATTCCTAACTTGAAGAGCACATACAGCCACATAGGTGATGGAACTGATTCGGGAACTATGCCATACCAGTAGTCAAACAAGTTTATAACAAGCATATGAGTAAGATAAATTCCGAATATCATCGATGCGAGAAAACGTACAGAATTTGTTGCAAATTTGCTTTTTGAAAGTTTCTCAATACTTATATTTCGCATCAGATATAGAAAACTTATGATGGTCATGACGATGATAAACGGGCTTCCGTATTGTCTCGGATAAGCACCGACATCGCCATTACTTGCCATTGCGGTAATGAACGCTAACGCTCCGTATACTACTATCATCCAAAATGACGTTGCGTATTTCAATACGACATCCTTAAAATAATAACCGGCTATATAGTAACAAATAAACGGCAGAAAAATAGTAATAATATTGTCTGCGGTTATGACATCAGCTTCATATGATATGGCGTTGATGCCGGAAAGAAGCAGCGTAAATCCAAAGGCGTTGTATAAAAGGTACGTATGCATTTTTCGTGATGTATTTTTAAGAAAAGCCAGTATATACGGCGTTACATAGTACAAGTCCAATATAATTGCTAAAAAGTACAGATGGCCAAGATTTACTCCGATTATTTTTTCGAATAACTGAAAAAGAGTCGGTGCTGTTTCAGAATTAAAATATGTCCATGCCAGCTCCACCATAACCCAAAATACAAACGGTATACCGACGCGCCACAAACGTTTACGATAAAATGTTTGGGGATCAAACGGTTTCGTAGGATCGAGGATTAAGAAGCCGCTGAGCATAATAAAAAGAGGAACTGACGTACGAAAAAACGTATTGATCAAATGTATGAGTTCCCAAGAAAATCCACGCGTTCCCATGGTTGGCGGATAGCCAATAAAGGGATCGGTCACGGGAATTAACACGACACCGAATCCGGCAAGTATTCGCACGACGTCTGCATTGATGTTATATTTTTTAGGAGTTTTCATGTAGGTGATTGTATACTCTACTATATACCATGAGAAAATTTTTCTATTTTATTATCCTTCTTGTCCTTGCCGGTGTGACACTCTACTATGTTTCTAAAGACACAACTCCTTCATCCAGCTTATTTTATGGTAAAAGAATAATTGAGAACTTTATACTCGCGACAAAAATTAAACCAGAGGATCGGGCGGATTACTATTCACAACTACTTGATGTTCGGCTCAAAGAACTTCAGACATTATACGATGATGAACAGTTTGATCTTATTATTTCGGCATCTCTGAGGTATTCAACGATTGCCGGCAGACTGACGGAAACTATTAAAACACACAACTTGACTGACCAGAGTCCTCACGTTAAAGAACAATTTAACCGTCACAAGCTCACGCTTCAATCCATGGCAGATAACTATACAGAGAAAGATGATCGTTGGAAATTTATTATTGATGCCAAGAATTATTTAGATATATATGAAAAAGAATTGCCGTAGTATCTAGGATATACATAAGGGTACGATTTCGATTTAAGTAACAGACGCAATCATAATTCATGGTTTTTTTGATCCTTTCAATAATAAAAATAGTGCCAGTAAAATCATGATAGAAGAAACCATGAGCGGTGTGATTACTGGCCCTACCCAGGCAGTAGGAATAAGAAAATATACATCTGGTTCAAAAAAGCCTGCCGGCCAGCCGGTGACAATCTTTAAAAAGATATAATAGAAAATGTCCCAAACACCAAATACCAGAAGGAAGTAGGCAAATTTCTCTTTTATAGTTTTCCCCGCAATAAAACTTAAAGTAGCCAACATGACTAAGGTAGATAGTTCTCTCCAACGTTCAAGCGACAAGAGCCATTGACTTTGAGTGATGAGGCTCGAAGCCGAGGATTTGAGGAACGTAATAAACCCCAATGTGAGAGCTATATCATCGGGCGTTATCTGTCGACCTATGGGTGTAACCCCAGATCCGAATAGTTGCCGCAAATAAATAACGACGATTGCTTCAAGAAGACCAAAGAAGATTCCAAAAAGAACAACAAACGTGATTTTTTGAAAATTCTTCATCATATTTACTCAAGTACTATTTAAAAACACCGAGTTCCGTCAGGTACCAGCGGCACCTGACTGCGTCAAATTCTGCTTCTGGCTTATTAGAAAGGGCGAAGCCAGGCGCAGAATTGTGCCTGGTTGGCACTTGTTGAATATGTAGGAACTTTTTATATATCTAATTTGATGTCAATAAATGCATCGTTTTCCATGTAGAAGTTAAATGCATTCAACAGATCATCATCGGTTATATTCTGTTTTTGTTGTTTTAGGTTAGAGACAATATCTTGAGCCGCTGCCATATTAAGAGCATACTTTAAATTGTTTTCTTGAGCCTGGATATATTGTGGATCCTGTGGATTTTCTCCCTCTACAAGACCATACCTAAACACAGAGCACAAAGTATATATAGCAAACGGTTTCTTTCCTTGGCACCATAAAGTAGTATCCCATTCAAAATTATTAGTATTTTTCAATATGTGGATTAAGCTTAAAAGTTGGTTATTCATCAGGAAAGTATATCAAAACGGTTCTTACATTGTGCACCTATCATACCACTGGGTTGGCTGGCGGTTTACAAAAAATAATTGCCATGATTTATCAATCATGGCAAAAACTGTCGGCTCGAACTTCTTTTTAAAGGATCGGCGGCTGTCCGCAAGTTTCAAAAAAGGCGGATTTGACGCGCTTGCCGCTCAGGCGCGAGCGCCAAGCGCTACCTCCCGATCTCTCTTCAATTCTTACTGGCTGCGGAGCTAGGATTCGAACCTAGAAAAACGGTTCCAAAGACCGTTGTGTTACCATTACACC
>MGAO01000032.1:0-163 GCA_001788215.1 Candidatus Roizmanbacteria bacterium RIFCSPLOWO2_01_FULL_40_14
ACGCATTCCTCGATGGGCGTGACCAATTAACTATTGGAAATCATGTGGCTCTTGCATCATCGGTTATGATCTACAATTCGCAGCACGATATAGATGATGAACATTTCAGGCCGATATCAAAGCCCGTAATTATTGAAGATTACGTCTTTATTGGTCCCCGCTC
>MGAO01000032.1:183-44877 GCA_001788215.1 Candidatus Roizmanbacteria bacterium RIFCSPLOWO2_01_FULL_40_14
CGATCGGAAAAGGTGCCGTCGTTGCAGCCGGAGCAGTTGTGAGTAAAGACGTTGCACCATTTACCGTCGTGGGGGGCGTTCCCGCGGTAAAAATAAGAGACAGAAAGTTAAAAAATCCTCTGTATACATTAGGTCGTGTCCGCATGTTTCAGTGACGGATCTTACTATCATTATTGTCAATTACTACACCAACAAGCTTCTTGAGAAGTGTATTTCTTCAATTGTTCATTCGAATCCACAGATGAATTATGAAATCATCGTGGTCGATAATGGATCGAAATCAGATATCAGTTATCAGATATCAGTTTTCAGAAAATACAACAAAAAAATATCTATATCATTAATTCAAAACAAAGAGAACGTGGGGTTTGGAAAAGCAGATAATCAGGCGGCTAAACAGGCAAAAGGGGAATATATTTTATTTCTGAATGTTGATACAGAAGTGCTGGACGATTCTATAACGAAACTATTTGAATTTGTTCGGGATACTCCGAACGTTTCAGTTGCCGGCGCTAAGTTGTTAAATGTAGATAAAACAGATCAGCCATCGTGCGGGCCATTTTACTCGGTGCCGGTCACCTTCGGCATGCTGTTTTTAAAGGGTGATCATATTGGTCTGACACGCTGGTCACCTAATTACGTGAAACAAGTAGACTGGATATCAGGTGCGTGCATGCTCATGAAGAAGAAAACTTTTGAATCCCTGGGAGGATTTGATGAAGGGATATTTATGTATATGGAGGAGATTGAGTTTCTGCATCGGGCTAAAAATAAACAATATCAAACATATTTTTATCCGGACGCCCGTATGGTACACATCGGTGCGGCGGCAAGTGGATCGAAGAAAACACCGGTACTGAATATTTATCGCGGTCTTTTGTATTATTATCAAAAACATCGATCGCCGGGGGAGTTGCTGTTGTTAAAGCTCATGTTAAAGACAAAAGCCGCCATTTCATATATACTGGGTGTTCTAGCCAATAATTCATATTTGCGCGAAACGTATGCAAAAGCTTATACAGTGGTGGGATAAGTATGTGCTGAAATTCGGAGTTCTGTTTCTGCTGATCTTCATACCGCTTTTTCCAAAAATCCCTCTATTACCGCAATTGTTTGATATACGACAAACCTGGCAGTATATCCGCTTGGACGATATCGTGGTCGCCTTGCTTGCGGGCATATTTGTTATCGAGACGATAAAGCGGAGAACTACCATAAAAAGCCCTCTTTCAATCCCAATTGTCGTGTACTGGATTATCGGAGCATTATCAGTTGTTCATGCATTACTGTTTATGGTTGGTACTGTTCCTCACCTATTTTCCCATCTTGTCATATTTCACTACCTGCGACGCATAGAATATCTGATTCTCTTTTTTATTTCGTTCAGCAGTATCAAAAGCAAGAAAGATGTACAGCACTATATCTTTGCATTTCTCATTGCATTTATTGCAATTATGCTCTACGGATATGGACAAAAATTACTGCCCGCCACTGTTCCTGCATTTCCAACGATGAATGAAGAGTTTGCGAAAGGAGATCCGATATACCTCGATACCGATTCACGCATCATATCATCATTTGCAGGTCACTATGATCTCGCAGCGTATCTGGTATTTACCTTGGCAATAATCGGTAGTTTTTTTCTTGGTCTGCCAAATGCGGTAAAAAAGATCAGCCTAGCAGTACTGGGTATATCGGGATTGGTACTCATGATGTTTACTAAATCCCGCGTTTCATTCAGCGCTTTTATTGTTTCAATTATTGTATTGTTGCTCCTGCATAAAAAAAAGTGGTTGATTGCGCCGCTTGTAGTATTGGGGTTTGCATCTCTTTTTTTTGGCGGAGGACTGTCGGATCGGTTCGGAAAAACGGTCCGCGTCGAACCCGTCGTTTACCAACTTCCACAGGAAAAACCTCTGGCAACGCTTGAAGATTTCATCAGGGTTACACCTACACCTTACGAAGAATTGCCATTGGGTAGTGGATATTTGGATGCGCCCTTTCTTGAGAGATTTGGGGAGCCATATACGGTAGAGCTGATCAATTACTCAGAAGCAACTTCCTCCGCAGTCCCTTTGCCGCGTACCTATCTCGTTAAGCAAACAATGGTTTACGACATATCGTTAACAACGAGGATTCAGGGGCAATGGCCGCGCGCCGTCGAAGCACTCAAACGGAATATCCTGCTCGGAAGCGGGTACTCTGCTCTGGGGGCGGCAACTGACGGAGATTATTTCAGGATGCTGGGAGAAACGGGTATGTTAGGGACCATCAGTTTTTTAAGCATCTTTGTCCTTTTCTTCCTGATAGTCGCCAGCTATCTTAAGCATGAAAAAGATCCGTTTTTACGATCATTTGTTATTGGAGTGTCCGCAGGACTGAGCGGGCTTTTTGTTAATGCAATTTTTATAGATATTTTTGAGGCTTCCAAAATAGCATACGTGATGTGGATGACGATAGGAGTTGTTACTGCTCTGATTGTTTTAAAAACTAACGATGCATCAATTCCCTGGAAGGACTTAAGGACTTTTTTCAAGAGCACACCTGTTGCGATAGGGATTATGTTGTTGGTCAGCATACTTCTTTTTTACCGTGTTCTTTTTCACCATTTTTCAGGTGATGATTTTACCTGGCTTAGGTGGGCGATGACAACAACACCGAGTGATATTGTCAGATATTTTGTTGATTCAGATAAATTTTTTTATCGTCCGCTCACCAAAACTGTTTTCTACTCGTTATATCAGATTTTTGGAAAAGAACAACCTGCGTTATATCATCTGACCAGTCTCGTATTTCATATGATCAGTACTTTTCTGGTATATCTGATCGTAAAAATTATTTCCAACAAGAGGTTTATCGCATTTGTAGCTTCTCTGCTATTTTTAATTCACCCCATTCACGCTGAAAACATTTTCTGGGTTTCAGGACTATCGAGTGTTATGAGTGGCAGTTTATATTTAGCATCTGTTTATGACATGCTCGTTTTTGATCGTACTAAAAAATGGCATCGATGGATTTGGTATGGATTGAGCTTGCTTTCATTTGCTTTAGCGCTTTCCTCATATGAAATGTCTATGTCGCTTCCCGGAATTCTTCTGATGTACTATATTTTCAAACGTAAATATCGTATGTATGGAGCTGTTATGCCGCGTATTCGATCATTTATATATCGTGCTGTTCTTCCCGTACTACCGCACATGCTTGTGTTACTCATATATCTCTACGTACGAAACGCTATCGCAGAATCATACTGGATGCAGGGAGATTATAATGTGAATATCGTAAAACTGCCCTTTAATATTGTTGGTAATAGTATCGGCTATGTCGGTGAACTATTGGTTGGATTTTCAGCAATTTCCTGGTATGACTATTTAAGAATGACTCTTCGAGAGAATCTTATTCTCGCGATGTTTGTTGGAATTAGTCTTATTTCTCTTCTCTTTTTGACCGTAAAGACGATGTTCAAGAATAAAAATCTGCTTTCTTCAGATATACTTATGTATACCGGCTGGTTTTTTATTTCTCTCGTTCCGGCACTCGGACTGGGTAATATCGCAGAGCGATATTTATATGTCCCTTCGGTTGGCGGTGTTGGCATTATTGCAGTGATACTCTATAAAATAGGGCAACGCAGTCTTGTATCAAAAATAGTTGCGTCGATTCTCCTTGGAGGATTAATAAGCATATACACAATCCAGTTGAGCCATGCAAAGGAAACATGGAGACAAGCAGGAACAATTGCGCATAATGTTATAGAATCAGTATCAGAAGCGCATGTCACGTTTCCCGATGACAGTACGCTGTATTTTATTAATATTCCCCTTCGTGTCGAACGAGCATGGGTTTTTCCGGTAGGGCTTGATGATGCCATCTGGCTTACCTATCAAAATGATGCGATTACTGTTGAGACAGGGCTTGACCTTGAAACTGCTCTTAAGCTGAAAGAGAAAACACCGAACTCATATGTATTTGTCTATAATAATGATACGTTACAAGAAATTGAAGGAACAGGTATTCAAGAACCGCTTAATGAATAGTAAATTTCTCTTGGTGTTGATTATTATTGTTGCATTTGCAGTTCGATTGTATCGAATAGACAGTCCTGTGGCAGACTGGCATTCCTGGCGTCAAGCAGACACCTCGGCGGTTACTAGAAATTTCTCCAAATTTGGTTTTAACCCGCTCTTTCCCCGGTATGACGATCTTTCAAATATACAAACAGGCGTAGATAATCCTGAGGGGTATCGGTTTGTAGAGTTCCCTGTTTATCAATCTTTCGTGTTTATGCTAAGTAAACTAGCGGCACCGCTGCCGATTTCTCTGGAAGTATGGCATCGGATAGTATCTATTTTGGCTTCATTGGGGTCTCTCTATTTAATCTACGAGCTGGGCAAGCGATATGCCAACGAACGAGTCGGACTGATTTCAGCAGGTTTTTATGCAATCTTGCCGTACTCAATATATTACTCACGCGTTATTCTGCCGGAAGTATTTTTGGGGTTCTTCATGTTGTTAACGCTCTATTTGTTTAGTAAAGCTATTGTTCCTGTTAACCCTTCCGAGATTCAACATTCATTTGCATCGCTCATATCATTTCTATTCCCTAAAAAAAGCTTGTCTGTTCGGTCAGTTGCCGTGTATCCTGAGTTTCTACTCGCATCAGCTATAAGTGCCGCACTAGCACTTCTTATCAAACCAGTTTCCATTTTCTTTTTACTTCCTATCATTTATTTTTGGTTTCAGTATCTGTTGTTTTCAAGAAAGTATGTGTTATACGGAATAACGTATCTGTTGATTATGGTTGTTCCTCTGGTGGCATGGAGGCTTTGGATTCAGCAGTTTCCTGAAGGGATACCTGCATGGACGTGGTTATTAAATGGAGACCAAGTACCGTATAACAATCTCAAACTATCGGAATGGATATATCATCCTCTTGGCATTCGGTTTAAAGGCGCATTTTTTAGATGGTTGTTTGCTGAACGACTTACAAAACTCATACTCGGATATAGCGGTGTAGCCTTTTTGGTACTGGGAATATTGGCAAAAAAAGGTATAAAACAAAAACTTTTTTTTCATATGCTCGGTTTAGGAGCGTTACTCTACATAACCGTGTTTGCGGGAGGAAATGTTCGGCATGATTACTATCAAGTTATTACACTTCCTATCGTTGTTTTGTATGCGGGTATGGGAGTTGATTTTCTGTTAACCAATAGAAATAGACTATTTGATTCTATAAGTACCTATGCCATGATTGTGGTATTAGTTGGATTTACGCTCGCATTTTCATGGTTTGAAATACGGGGATATTATTGGATTAATAATCCGGCTATCGTTGAAGCAGGAATACAAGCAGATCAACTGTTGCCAGAACAGGCAAAAGTAATTGCTCCTTACGGAGGCGATACGGCATTTTTGTATCAAATAAACCGTCAAGGTTGGCCAATCGGGTTTGAAATAGAGGATAAAATTGCCAAAGGAGCCACTCATTATGTCAGCGTTTCTCCCCAAGATCCTGAAGCGCTCGATCTAAAAGAACGCTATACGGTACTTGCTGAAACTGATTCTTATATCATTATTAATCTGCAATGAAAACCATTTTATTCCTTTCATATGATTTGCCCTATCCGTTGGATGCGGGTGGCAAGATCCGTTCATACCATTTAATACGTCAGCTCTCCAAGCAATACAAGGTTCGCTTGCTCTATTTCTATCGTATTGCTCAGAAAGAGGCATATGAGAGAAAACTTAGTTCTTTTTGTGATGAACTGATTGGTTTTAAACGCAGGCCCGTTAATTCTCTGGTGACCTTGCGCTATTTAAATAAATACCCATTTCCCGCGGCTTTATATTTAGATCAGAGTGTTGTAGAAAGAGTACAAAAAGAGGTCAATAATGGTATTGGTGCCCTTCATTTCGAGTCATTTTATACAAGTATGTACATTTCTGAACATATTTCTGTTCCACAAATATTGGGTACAGAAAATATTGAATGGCGTGTCTATAAAGACTATGCAAATGTTGAAAAGAATCCCTTGGTCCGTTCTTTCTTTAATTTCGAGGCGAGGAGAATTCAGTCCTTTGAGATTAAAACCTGGCGAAAAGCAGATCGGTGTCTTGCTGTTTCACCTGAAAATGCCAAAGAAATCCAACAATATGTTGATGTTCCGGTTGATCTTATAAAAAATGGCGTTGATACGAATTATTTTGAACCTTCTCAAAAAAAGAATAAATCCAATACTCTCTTGTTTGTTGGAAATTTTAACTATATTCAAAATATAGATGCGGCGAATTATTTACTGACGGATATCGCACCGCGTATTCCACCAGAATTTTCTCTTCGTCTGGTGGGAAGAAATCCGACGGCAGAAATTATGGCGCATTTGTCGCAGGCTCAGAAGTTAAGTAAATGCGACATTACCGTTGATTCGCACGTTGAAGATATTCAAGACGCGTATCAAAATGCATTCGTTTTGGTTGCGCCCTTGCGGACCGGCTCGGGGACTAAATTTAAAATACTCGAGGCATTGGCTTCTGGTGTTCCCGTGGTAGCGACGAGACTTGCCGCTGAAGGTATTGACGTTGAACATGAGAAGCATGTCTTGGTAGCAGATAATCCTGAAAGTATTATTTCCTGTATACAACAGCTTGCGAAGGATAGAAAACTTTATGAAAAACTTGAAAAAAATGGAAGAAAATTAATAGAGTTGAAATATAGTTGGGATGCGATAGGAAACGATTTACGAAACGTCTATGAAAAAACTTTCAATCATCATCGTTAACTACAATACGGAACAATTTCTCGAAAAGTGTCTTGATTCTTTGGGGAAGATTCCAAATGACTGGGAAGTTATTGTGGTAGATAACGGGTCAAGAAATAGATTTAAGATTAAAGATTTAGGATATAAGATTAAAACTATTTACAGTAAAACGAATATGGGCTTTGCAAAAGCGAACAATAGGGGCATTCGTGAATCTTCTGGAAAATTTATTCTTCTTCTCAATCCCGATACAATTGTTTCTCAAGATGCGATTAATAGAGTTGTGGATTATTTGGAATCGCATACCGATGTCGGGGTTGCCACGTGTAGAGCTGAATTATTATCCGGTGCAATCGACGATGCGAGTCATCGCGGTTTTCCGACCCCATGGAATGCGCTGTGTCATTTTACCGGACTCGGAACATTGTTTCCAAAAAGTGTTTTGCTGAACGGATATCATCTGGGATATCAACGTATGGATCGCATTCATGAGATTGATGCCTGCGCGGGAGCCTTTATGATGGTTCGAAGAGAGGCGGGAGATAAAGTGGGATGGCTCGATGAAGATTATTTTTGGTACGGAGAGGATCTGGACTTTTGTTACCGTATAAAGCAACATGGATTTAAAATAATGTATATCCCCAATGTTTCAATTACTCACTATAAAGGAGTTGCATCCGGTATAAAAAAACACTCTCAATATATCTCGACTGCCGATTCGCAAATTACTAAACGAGCTCAGCAGGCTCGGTTTGACGTGATGCGGATATTTTATGAAAAACATTATAAAAACAAATATCCGAGGTTTGTTACTTTTCTCGTCAATATGGGTATTTCTATGCTTAAGAAGTGGTATGTGTAGAGTAAAATAGCAGAACCATGAAAATAAAAAAATCGCAAGCAGTCATTGAAGATTGGAGTAAGGTTCACAGTCTCAATTACAAATTGACGCATATCCAGCCTTATCAGTCTGTGGTCTTTGCTGAGCTTAACGGGGTTCATGGAAGAGTGAAGACAAAAGATCTTGAGAGAATTTATTATATTTTAGAGGGTAGCGGTGAATTTGAGATAGCGGGAAAAGTAATTCGGGTTGACACAGGAGATGTGCTGACTGTACCTCCCGACACTTATTATGATTATAAACCAGTAGGTTCTAAACCTTTGAAAATTCTGCTCTTTATGGAACTCTGGGACAACTGACTATTTATGAGAATCGGTATTGATACACGATTACAAAATGAAACAGGAGTTGGTCGGTATATCCGGAATCTTATAACGTATCTTCCCCAACTGGATACGAAAAACGAATATGTTTTTATTAATCCGGATATAAAATGGCATACCCTTGAAGAGCAAATTAAAATGCCAGCCGTATTAAATGCCTATAATCTTGATCTGGTGCACATCCCCTACTTTAATGTACCCGTTTTTTATACAAAACCATTTGTCGTAACGATACATGACTTGATCGTCAATGAATATCGTACCGGACAGGCAAGTACACAAAATGTTCTTGTATACGGATTGAAACGGATCGGTTATCAATACAGTATTAATCATGCCGTTCAAAAATCCTGCGCAATTATCGTTCCTTCTCACGCAACAAAAGATAAACTGATTGAATTGTACCCGCGTGTTCATCGAAATAAAATATGCGTGACCTATGAAGGAGTTGATCTAAAATCAGCAAACGGCAAACCCTCCGAATCGGAGGGCAAACAGCTAACAGCTAACAGCAGAATTACAAACAATAAATTTTTCCTCTATGTCGGCAATGCGTATCCGCACAAAAACGTTGAGACATTGCTGAAAGCCTTTGCACAGCTCAATAATCCTGAGATACAATTGGTGATCGTCGGGAAGAAGAACTATTTTACGGATCGATTAACACATAGTATTAAAGAACTGGATATTGCTGACAGAATAATTTTTCCCGGAGAGATTCCCGATGCAGAATTGGCATGGCTCTATAAACATGCACAGGCATTAGTTCTTCCCTCTCTCATGGAAGGATTTGGACTGCCGGCTTTGGAGGCTATGCAGTTTCGCGCAAGTGTCATTGCCAGCGACATTCCCGTGTTTCATGAGATATGCCAGCAGTCGGCATTCTATTTTAATCCCTTCAATGTTGACCAGTTGACGGCGTTATTGAAGGATATTACCAGTTCTGCCAAAAAATCCGACATGCAAAAGAAAAAAGATTTTGGTGAAAAAAGAGCACGGGAATTCAGCTGGAAAAAAATGGTAAATGAGACCATAAAAATATATAATACGTGCCTATGAAAGAACTTATATATGAACAAATAAAATTTGCCAGTACGGTAGAGGATGTTAGGCAGAGTGTAGTACGGCTACTCGGGAAATTACGATTGAAAGATGATGTTGAGAGAATTGGCTACGTTTCTGGAATAATCACCTCAGGGGGATCAATTGAGGAAAATATTCAACGTCTTATTGCTCATACTGATAGGCTTAGAACTATTCATAATTTTCCAATATTTACACCTCCCGATGTATTTCCAGACGACGTGTTTGAAAGAACGAATGCAATTAACCATCCTTCAGAGAAATGGATCGAATTTTGGCGAACAATTCTTGAAAGTGGTCATGTTACTGACATTTTTATGACTCCCCGTTGGCAACTGTCAAGAGGAGCTACGGATGAACACGAAACAGCCCAACGGATCGGAATCACTATTCATTATGTCGAAGAAGAGTAATTTTCGAATAGCGCTTATTTACGACCGGATAAATAAGTGGGGTGGGGCGGAGCGGGTTCTTTTGACGCTGCACGAACTATTTCCCGACGCACCGTTATACACCGCTGTCCATGATAAAGAATCGGCTTCCTGGGCAAACGTATTTAATATACACACCTCATTTTTGCAGAAATTTCCCTTTGCGACAAAACATCATGAGTGGTACCCGTGGCTGACGCCTCTCGCATTTGAATCGTTTAATTTTGATTCTTTTGACGTCGTATTATCCGTTACCAGTGCAGACGCAAAAGGTATTATAACCAAACCACATACGAAACATATTTGCTATTGTTTCACGCCGACGCGCTATCTGTGGTCTCATTACGAAACCTATTTTCCGGATCGGCTGAGTCGCACATTCACGAGGCCAATCATTTCATATCTTCGAAAATGGGATCGTATAGCTGCATCAAGACCGGATCACTATATTGCTATTTCTGAAACGGTAAAAAGTCGTATTAAAAAATATTATCATCGGGATGCAGAAATTATTTATCCACCTGTTGAAATTCCAAAAAAGACTGTCTTTTCAGATCTGAAAAGACAGTCTTTACCAAAAAATTATTATTTAGTCGTTTCCCGATTAGTTCCATATAAACGGGTAGATATTGCAATTAAAGCCTGCAATGAGCTTGGTCTACCATTACTTATTGTTGGTACGGGATCAGATGAAACAAGACTGCGATCTCTGTCCGGACCGCATATCCAATTCATACATAACTTGACGGATGATGAACTCGCCTGGTATTATCAGCACAGTCAAGCACTTATCTTGCCGCAAGAAGAGGATTTTGGACTCGTTTCGGTAGAAGCACAATCATACGGAACGCCGGTTATTACATACCAAAAAGGCGGAGGAACAGAGTCTGTTGTCAGGGGGAAAACCGGCGAATTTTTTTATCCACAGACAAAAGACGCGCTGAAAAAAACATTAAAAACATTTAAGAAAGTAAACTACAGACCAGAAGATTGTAAAAGAAATGCTCGAGAGTTTAACGATGAGAAGTTTAAAACGAATATGCAATTAGCCATATCAAAACTAATACACTCATGAATATAGTCGTTTTTGCGGGGGGAGTCGGTACGAGACTGTGGCCGCTTTCACGTAAAAAAACTCCCAAACAGTTTGAACAGATTGTGGGCGATAAATCGACGCTTCAACTTGCTGTTGAGCGTTTGTTGCCTTCATTTGACACAAAACATATGTTTATTTCCACAAATAGGGAATACGTCCCGACCGTTTTATCACAATTGAAAATGATTCTCAAGGATAACATCATCGGCGAACCTGAAATGCGGGATGTGGGACCTGCGGTTGGACTTGCGACAGCAATCTTGGCAAAAATCGATCCAGAATCACCCATGGCCATTGTATGGAGTGATCATCTGGTAAAGCAGGAAGATCTCTTTCGGAAAATATTAACTATCTCCCAAAAACTCATAGAACAACATCCAAACAAAATAGTATTTATATCTCAGAAACCGAGATTCGCAAGTCAAAATCTTGGGTGGATACAGTATGGATCAACCGTAAAAACGGTTGAGGGGATTAACTTTCATACATTTGAAGATTTTAAATATCGTCCGGACCCAGAAACAGCAGAGAGATATTTTGCAAGTGGTCATCACGCATGGAACGTTGGTTACTTTGTAACAACGCCCAAATATCTTTTTTCAAAATACAAACAGTTTGTTCCGGACATGTATGAAAAACTGAAGGAAATCCAATCATCGTGGGGAACAAACAAATGGGATGAAACCGTTAACACTCTGTATCCATCTTTGATAAAAATACATTTTGACAATGCAATTCTTGAGCGATTGCCGAAAGATGAAGCATTTGTTGTTTCAGAAGACTTAGAATGGAGCGATGTAGGAGCATGGGAAGCTTTGAAAGAAGCACTGCAAAAAACGTCAACTGATAACGTTACCAGGGGAAATGTCATTCTTGAGGAATGTAATGATAGTCTTGTTTATAACTATAATGATAAGCAGCTGCTCATAGCTATAGACACATCAGAGCTTCTCGTCGTTAATACAAGCGATGTAGTTCTGGTTTGTCGCAAAGACTCAGTGCCAAAGATCAAAAAACTCGTTGAAGGGTTTTCCGGCACTCAGCATGAGCATCTGACATAATTTCCTCAACGATCTTCACCGTGGAACACACATTATCACCGACATACTATGAACAAATTAAACGGATGATTGATCTTGTCGGTTCCTCATTACTTATTATGCTGTTTCTACCTATATGTCTTATGACAATAGTCTTAATTACATTAACGAGTAAAGGACCTATTTTTGCAGATACACCTCACCGGGTCGGTAAAAACGGGACATTATTTAAAATGTATAAATTCAGATCAATGATTGTTAACGCACATCATCTACTCAGGAATGATCCTAAATATCGTAAACTCTATCAGCAATACAAAAATGATAGCTATAAATTGAAAGAAGATCCGCGAGTTACGCCGATCGGCAAATTTATCCGGAAACATTCCATTGACGAAATACCGCAATTAATCAATGTCATACGCGGAGAAATGAGTCTGGTTGGGCCGCGTGCATATTATGCTGACGAATTGGCCGATCAGCAAAAGAAATATCCGGAGACAAAGCAACTGGTGGCCGAAGTGCTGTCGATTAGGCCGGGTATTACCGGTGCGTGGCAGGTTTCCGGACGAAGCGAGGTAAAATTTGATAAGCGCATCGCCATCGATGCAGCTTATGCGCGAAAGAGATCAATTTGGTATGATATCATAGTTCTTTTAAAGACTCCTTTCGCCATGATCAGTGGAAAAGGTGCAGTTTAAAAAATAATACGATATACTAAACACTTATGGCAGAAGACTTTACACTTAAGAAACTGGGAGCAGAGAACAAAGAACCAATCGTAAAGCGGAAATCACCGGGTGATATGATGAAAAGTTATATCAGTGCTGATATCCCTAAATTACACAAGAGCAGCATCAATAAGATAACAGTCAGTCTGCCGAAACAAGATACTATGGTGACCAAAAGTAATAGAGGTAAAAAAAAACCGTGGGTTAAGCGAGTTATGCGAGTAGCATTGATCGTATTGTTATTATTCGTCGTTCTTGCTGTTGCCATTGCATTACCGGCTCGCAAGATCGTGAAAGAGGCGCAGGATGTTACCCGGGTGGGTACAGAAGCTTTAGAAGCATTGAAAATGCAGGATCTTGAGCAGACGAAAGTAAAGCTTACCGAAACAAAGAAAGAATTGACAGAGCTTCAAAATTCCTACAAATCTCTTTCCTGGACAAAAATTATTCCACTCGTTGGCGGCTATTATCGTGATGGTGAGCATGGGATGAATGCGGCACAGGAGTTTATAACAGCCGGTGATATTGCCGTTACTGAAATCACCCCCTATGCAGATCTTCTGGGATTTTCTGAAGGTGAATCTTCCTTTGTTGATCAGCCAGCAGACAAGCGCATCGAAACAGCAATTGCAACATTTGATAAAGTAACACCGAAAATAGGCGAAATTTCACAGCATCTCGACGCAGGAAGCAAAGAGCTTGATCAAATAAACCCAAAAAGATATCCAAAAAAGTTCCAGGGTAAAGAAATCCGATCGAAGATTGAGGCGGTCCAATCACTTTCTCATGATACTATTGACCTCTTTGTAAACGCTCAGCCACTTCTTGAAATACTCCCTGAACTTATGGGTATGGAAGAAGAGAAACGTTATTTGCTTCTGTTCCAAAATGATAAAGAATTGCGGCCAACCGGAGGGTTTATCACGGCGTATGCAGTCCTCATATTTGACAAAGGAAAAATGCGCGTTGAAAATTCTTCAAATATTTATGATCTCGACGATCGACAGAAAACTAATATAAAAGCTCCCGAAGAGATTCTTACGTATCATAAAGGTGTCTATTACGCATATCTGCGTGACAGTAATCTATCCCCTGACTTTTATGAAAGCATGCAAATGTTTGAGGAACTCTTACAGAATGTTTCTAATCCACCTAAATACGATGGTATTATTGCGCTGGATACCGAAGTTCTCGTGGCAACCATGGATGTTCTTGAGGGGGATATATTTGTACCGGAATATGGCGAGAACTTTACCACAAAACCCGATGATCGATGTGATGGATGTCCGATGGTAATTTATGAGCTTTCAGACTATGCCGGCCGTCGCGTCGGTCACGTACGTGACAATAGAAAGGATGTTCTTGGAAAACTTATGTTTGCCTTGATGCAAAAAGCATTGGGTGTTTCACCCAGTCAATACTGGGGTTCTCTCATGCAGACTTTTTTTGATCAGATAAATGAAAAACACATCTTGTTTTATATGAAAGATGGACCCACTCAACAGGCGCTTGAAGCAGTTGATTTTGCAGGACGCATTAAAGAATACGATGCAGATTATCTTCACATCAACGACTCAAATATGGCCGGGGCAAAATCAAACCTGTTTGTTCAGCATACAGTAACGCAAGATATAGCAGTAGAGAATGATCGTACGGTTACGAAAACTATTACTATTGATTATAAAAATCCTTCAGAGCCGTCAGATTGTAATATCATGAATGAAGGATTGTGTCTCAATGGACTTCTTCGCAATTGGCTCAGAATTTATGTGCCGAAAGGATCAGAACTGGTCAGTTTTGAAGGATCGGAAACTGAAGTAGTGACCAAAGAAGATCTGGGAAAGACCGTATTTGAAGGATTTATGACGGTTGCGCCGAAAGGTTCTTCTCAAGTGGTCGTCAAATATAAATTGCCGTTTAAAGCAGATAACGAATATCGTATGCTTATTCAGAAACAACCCGGCACTAAAGGACACGAATATATCATCAAAATTAATGGAAGAGAAAAAGAAACATTCAACTTGACGACTGACAAGGAAGTGCGATACGATCTATAATCGGTATGAAAAAATACACCGTACACGGTATTATCGTTAAACGTCGAGAGCACAAAGAAACTGATAAAATCGTAACGATTGTTACGAAACAACAGGGTAAGCTGTCCGTTCTCGCAAAGGGTATACGCAAAGTGACGAGCAGACGTGGTCCGAGCCTCGAACTATTTAATGAAGTTATTCTGACACTCCACCGTGCTCATTTTCTCGATATAGTAACTGAAGTAACCGTGGTGAATGCATACAGCAGAATTAGAAATGATTTACAGCGCGTATCGGCGGCTTATGAGCTATGTGAAATTGCTGATATTCTGACTCGTGAGCATCAAGAACAGCAGGAAGTATTTGATTTGCTCTGTGCTCATCTGCATCGGCTCAACGTGGGAGACCTTGATTGCCTATATGAATTTAAGCGTGATATATTAATGACATTGGGTTTTTTATCGGACGAAGAAGCATTGATTGAATTTGATGAATATATCGAGCAAATAGCCGAACGCCGGCTGTATGCTCCCAAAATTTATGAATAAAAATTTATTGATTGGCGGAGGCATTGTTGTCCTCATTCTCAGTGGTTTTTTTGTTTTTCGCATGATAAGTAGTGGTGAAATAGCTGAGGAAGAGATTACGCCGACTCCCACGCCTACACCGGCTTATCAAGAAGTGGATGACAGTGTAGAAGCAGAGATTACTATGCAACCGAATGGGAAAAATGTTGATATTACCATTACCGGCCTGGACGGTAGATTTGAATCAATGGAGTATGAGCTTTCCTATGATACCGATAAAGGACCAAAAGGTGTTATTGGGAAAATGCCATTAAAAGCAGGACAGGATAGCGTCGAGAGAGAAGAGCGACTGGGCACTTGTTCAACGGGAGGAAAATGTACCGATCATACCGGTGTTGAAAACTTTAAGCTTGTCGTAAAATTCTACACCGCAGACGACGAAGTATTTATTCTGGAAAAAGATTTTGAAGAAGTATAACCTCTCTATACTACTCCTCAACGGGATTTTGACATCTTCTTTCCCCAAATGATTTCTAACTGCATTATTTAGCCAAGAGTAATTATGGTGCTGGTGATAATTGATCCACTATATCCAGTGTTGACAGGGGATCCGAAGTGGTTTATTATGGTTGAAAGTGGTGGAAGAAAGATATGTTTCTCGGAAAATACGAAGCAGCACTGGGAGAAAAGAAACGAATTACTCTTCCGTCAAAAATTGTTAAGTACCTTACCAAACAGAGCGTTGTCATCGGAAAAGGGTTTGAAACGTGCATTTATGGATACGAACTTGGTGCGTGGGAGTCATCGACTCGGCAATACATTGATGCGCCGCTTCTTGATAAAAAAGCACGGAGCGTGCGAAGATTTATATTTTCAAATTCGGTTGTTGTACCCTTTGATAAGCAAAGCAGAATCGTTATTCCACCCTTTCTGATCGATTACGCAGGGCTGTCAAAAGAAATAATAGTGGTGGGAAGTGGTGATCATTTTGAAATATGGGATAGCCTGAAATGGCAGAAAGAATGGGAACGACTGGAGTCTATCGATGAATGACCATACACCAGTACTTTTACAAGAAGTTATCGAAGCGCTTAACGTTCAACCAGGGAAGAAATATATTGATGCAACGGTGGGAATGGGAGGACATGCACGAGAGATTGTCAAGAAAGGTGGAATTGTTTTGGGGATAGATCGTGATCAAGAATCGCTGGATCAATTACGAGTTAACGAATCCCAATTTCACCTTGCTCACGGCAGTTTTCGAGACATCAAGGAAATTGCATACTCTCAGAACTTCGTTCCGGTTGATGGAATTCTTTTTGATCTTGGCTTTTCAAGCTGGCAGTTAGACAAAGCTGGTCGCGGATTTAGCTTTATGAAAGATGAGCCACTTGACCTGCGATTTGATCGGAATACTATACAAATAACCGCTTCTGAAATTTTGAATACGTATTCCCGAGAAGAATTAACGGCACTCTTTGCACGATACGGAGAACTTGAAGAAGCAGGAAAAATTTCAGAACTCGTGGTGAGGAATCGACCGATCAAAAAGACCAGCCAGCTCAATGCAGTGATTGCAAAAGATCTTACCGAGCATATGGTATATCGATTGCTCGCACGTATATATCAGGCGCTTCGTATAGCCGTGAATGAAGAATTACGTCATATTGAAATTGGACTGCTGGAATCAATTGATTTACTGTGTCCCGGTGGACGATTGTGTGTCATCAGTTTTCACTCGCTGGAAGACCGAATTGTAAAATTAGCTTTTAACGATTCTCGGCTGAGAGGGATAACAAAGAAACCGATTACTGCATCGAAAGAAGAAATACATCAAAATTCACGAGCGAGAAGCACAAAATTGCGCATTGCAGAAAAAATATGAAAAAAAATATATTGGTCGTACTATCGACCATCATTGTCATCACGCTATTTAGTGGACAACTTATTGTTTCAAATAGGTTAGCTACCATGGGGGCGGCATTGACTGAAATGGAAGTTCAAACTGACGAACTGCTCAAAGAGAATGAAGAACTCTCTCATCAAATTGCTTCCGATTCCTCTTTGATGGTAGTATCCAATCGAGCCGCTGAACGAGGATTTTCATCCGCAACGGTACGGTATCTTGAACGACCTGCCTTCGCCTATCAACCATAATCATGGTACGTCTTCGTATTGTTACGGTTTTAATCGCGGGAGCATTTACTCTCATATGGCTTCGCTTATTTTATTGGCAAGTATTGTCACATGAACTCTTAAGCAACCTAGCTGACAATCAACATTTTTTCCGGCTTGAGATTCCTCCGGCGCGCGGAGAGATACGATCACGTGATGGGACTCCTCTGGTTGCCAACCAGACGGCATATCTCGTGTTTGCCGAAAAAAAATATGTTGACGATATTGAAGAGTATTCTGAAAAATTAGCACCCATTCTTGAAGAGGAAGAAGCTTCCATTTCAGGCTTACTCAATGAACACGACGTGTGGGTACCCATAAAGCATCAAGTTGATGAGCAGACGGTTGATAAGATAAAAGAGTTGGAATTGGCAGGTTTAGGTTTTGAACGTGAAGACAAACGTTTTTATCCTGAAACATCCATGGCGGCGCATTTGCTCGGATTTGTCGGAAAGGATGCGTTAGGGAAGCCGAAAGGATATTTTGGTCTTGAGGGATTTTATGATAAAGAATTGGCCGGACAACCGGGTTTTTTACTTCAAGAGCGAGACGCCTATGGAAATCCTATTGTTATTGGAAAAATTGATCGAATTGAGCCAAAACACGGAAGATCGTTAGTGTTGTATCTGGATAAAACGGTCCAGTTTATCGCCGAGACAAAACTAAAGAAAGCGCTTGAAAAATATGGTGCAAAGGCGGGAAATGTGGTTATTTTGGATCCAAAGACGGGAGGCATTTTAGCATCTGCATCATACCCAAACTACGATCCACTCCTATTTTCCGAATTTCCGGATGAATATTATCGTAATCCTATTGTTGCGGATACGTATGAGCCAGGATCGACATTTAAGCCGTTAGTGATGGCAAAGGCCTTTGAACTTAAGAAGCTCAAGCCGACTGATACCTATGATGAATCGGGGCCGGTTACGGTTTCCGGCTATCAGATCAAAACGTGGAATAGTGAATATCACGGTAAGATTTCCATGTCGGAAATCCTACAGTATTCTTCAAACGTCGGCATGGTATATATTTCTAGCATGTTGGGAAAAGATGGTATGCTGAGCCTTCTTTCAGATTTAGGGTTGGGTTCAAAGACGGGCATTGATTTGCAGGAAGAGGCCGAGACGTTCATGCGTGACGAAAACGAATGGCGCGATATAGATTTAGCAACGACATCATTTGGCCAAGGGATTGCGATAACGCCCATACAAATGATTCGTGCTATAGCGGCTATTGCAAATAATGGCGTTCTTATGGAACCTCGTTTAGTAAAAGAAATTGTGTCTGAGGACGGAAAAAAAATTGAAATACCTCCTAAGGAAACAAGAAGACTCTATTCTGCTCCGACGGCGAAAGTAATTGCGGAGCTCATGGTAGATGCGGTAGAGTATGGCGAGGCACAATGGACTGTTACTAAAGGATTTAGAATCGCGGGAAAGACGGGTACAGCACAAATACCGGTCGAAGGCCATTATGATTCTGACAAAACAATTGCATCATTTGTCGGCTTTGGTCCGGTTGAAAATCCCCGATTTGTCATGCTTGTTACGTTACGTGAACCCACTTCTTCTCCCTGGGGATCAGAAACGGCCGCTCCGTTATTTTTTGACATCGCAAACGAACTGTTTCCCTATTTTGGTATGTATCCTCAATAAAGACAGTCTTTTGTTATAATTGGTTCATGATGACGAACATGATCCGTTCGATCAAAAACATCTTCCATCTGTTCAATGCCTTTGCCGCCTGTCTTTATTATGGGTTTCCGGCAAGAAAACTGCATATGATCGGCATTACGGGTACGGACGGAAAAACGACGACCACGCATCTCATCTATGAAATTCTTTCAGAGGCAGAGAAGAACGTTTCCATGATATCGTCGGTCTATGCACGAGTCGGCGGAAAAGAATACGATACGGGATTTCATGTAACCACGCCCGATCCATGGTTTCTCCAACAAATGCTTAAAAAAGCAGTTGATCACGGCGATACTCATTTTGTTCTTGAAGTTACCTCGCATGGACTCGATCAAAATCGGGTATGGGGAATTCCTTTTGGAATCGGCGTTATTACCAATATTACACCCGAACATCTTGATTACCATTTCACCTATGAAGAGTATGCGCGGAGTAAAATTAAGTTGCTTGAGAGATCCAAAGTTGCGATTGTGAATCGGGAAGATCGATCCTATAAATTGATTTATGATTTACGATTTAAGATTCAAGAATTAATCACATACGGATTAAAGACTGGAGATGTTATGTTACAGACATTCAAATTCAAAACAACTCTTCCAGGGGATTATAACAAGTATAATATCCTTGCAGCATATACGGCTACCAAGCAATTCGGTATTTCTGATGATGTCATTCGTAAAACAGTTGCAGGTTTTAAAGGAATTAAAGGGAGATACGAAGTAATAAAAACGAAATACGGATTTGGTATTATTATTGACTTTGCTCATACGTCAAATGGGCTTGAACAAGTTCTTTCAACGGTCCGGAAAAAAACTGAAGGACGTTTGATTCATGTGTTTGGATGTGCCGGTTTACGCGATTATAAAAAACGGCCTGTTATGGGAGAAATATCCGGCCGCATCGCTGACATTTCTGTTATAACAGAAGAAGATTACAGAATTGAGGATTTTTATTCTATTGTCGAGCAAATCAAGTCCGGCATGAAACGGAAACAAAATGTGCATGTGTATAAGTCTAGGCAGGAAGCCATAAATTTTGCGACATCTGGTGCAAAATGGGGAGACATCGTCATTTTAACAGGTAAAGGTCATGAAAGAAGCTTGTGCCGCGGGACCAAAGAATATCCCTGGAGTGAGCATGAAGCTGTGAAAAAAGCACTAAAGAGATTACATAAAATTAAGTCATTCCCGCGCCATGCCTACCGGCAGGCAGGAAAGCGGGAATCTATTACATGAGAGATCCCCGATCAGGTCGGGGATGACAACTATGATTCAATCAGCATTACTCTCTTCTTTTCCATCAATCAGACACGCATTTACGGTCAAAGACCATATGCTTAATGGCATACGAGATGAATTAATTATTCCAACGCAGACACACGATGATACGGTGGTTTCTGTATTCGATACAAATTTAACAGTTGTTTCAGATGGATTACTGACCGCGATATCTGACGTTCCGATTGGTGTCGTGACTGCAGATTGTGTTCCCTTATTACTTTTTGATCCTGACAAGCATATTGTCGGTGCGGTGCATGCGGGGTGGAAAGGTACCCTGAAACATATTGCTTATAAAGCAGTTACCTCAATGGTTGATTTGGGATCTTCTTTTCAGTCAATTAGAGCCGCCATTGGACCGGCGATTAAGTCATGCTGTTACGATATCCCGCCAGATCGTACACAATTATTTATAGAAAAATTTGGTACAAAAAGTGTTATTAAATCTCGTGGAATAAACTATATTGACTTGCAGAAAATAAATTATCAACAGCTCTTATCCTGCGGATTGAGCGACTATCATATTGACCTAATACCCGAATGTACTAAATGCAATGACGCGTATTACTCGTATCGAAGAGGAGATCGGGACAAAAGAATGGTCAGTTATATTTATCTCGTATGAATAAGCAATTTCCTTTTAAATCAGTGTACTTTGTCGGAATCAAAGGGGTCGGTATGACTCCTCTGGCTCTTATTGCAAAGGAGAGAGGATGTATCGTGTATGGCTCAGATGTTCAAGAAAAATTTGTCACCGATGAGCAATTAATACAGCATCATATTACACCGCTTATTGGATTTAAATCTTCAAATATACAAAAGTCATTAACCGCATATAAACCGCAAGAAGTGTTAGTTGTGGTTACTGGTGCGCACAATGGTATGAAAAATCCGGAAGCGGTTCATGCAAAAAAGTTGAACTATAGGGTTTTGACACATGGTGAAGCACTCGGCTTATTCATGCAGGATAAAAAGCAAATATCTGTCGCCGGATCGCATGGTAAGACGACCACGTCGGCCATGATCGCACACATTCTGGTAAAATCAAAAAAAGATCCATCATATGCAGTAGGAGCAGGGTCTATACTCTCTTTAAAGACGTCTGGACAGTGGGGGAACGGAGATTATTTTGTCGCTGAAGCCGATGAGTATGTTTCCGATCCTGTTTCAAATAAAACGCCCCGCTTTCTCTATCAAAAACCGCATATTGCTGTTATTACCAATATCGATTTTGATCATCCTGATGTATTTAAGTCAATCGATGATGTTCGGAAGGTTTTTATCTCATTTGCAAATCAAACGGACCATTCCGGTTGCGTTATTGTCAATGGTGATGATACACAGGTTGTCCAAGCAATCCCCGAGATTACCACTAAAAAAATTACCTATGGTATATCAGAACACGTTTCTATTCGTATCGGGTCCATCAGCATTTCTGACCAGAAAAGCACTTTTGAACTCCGTATCAAAGACAAAAAACTATGCACTGTTTTACTGACCGTTCCCGGATTTCACAATATTCAAAATGCTACGGCCGCGGCGATTGCGGCTCACGAGGCAGGTATCTCATGGCGGCAGATTGCCCACACGCTCTCAACCTTTTCCGGGACAAAACGACGTTTCGAATTTATAGCAGAACAAAAAGGAATTAAACTATTTGATGACTATGCGCATCATCCCCGAGAAATTGAAGCTACCCTAAGCGCTGCAAAAACGTGGTATCCACAATCACGAATAGTTGTTCTGTTTCAACCGCACACGTATTCCCGGACAAAAGCCTTGTTTGATGATTTTGTTACCTGTTTTTCATCAGCTTCTCTCGTGGGTATTTGTGACATATTTGCATCGGCACGTGAGAAAGCTGACAAAAAAGTATCTTCTAAAAAACTCGTTGATGAGATAAAGAAGCAAAGCCCGCATACGTACTATGTCAAAGATGCGAAGGATTTTTATGAAAAAATAGGCAGGAAACTCACTCAAAATGATATACTATTCACCATGGGAGCGGGGGACATCTATACGTGGCACGGCGAGATTATAAAGCATCTGTCATTGCGAAGGAAATGAAGCAATCCCATTTATGGTTAAGATTGCTTCGTCATTATATTCCTCGCAATGACAATAATAATGAACATTCTTGAACAAATTCCTCTTTTGCAGTTTACTAATTGGCGGATCGGTGGTCCCGCCGATTATTTTGTTGAGGTAGATTCTCTTCATGACTTACAGGAGGCGCTTCGATTTGCATCTGACAAAAAAATTCCCTATGTTGTCCTCGGCGGCGGTACAAATGTTCTCGTAGGCGATAAAGGATTTCGCGGACTGGTCATTAAAAATAAAATGAACACTATTAGTATTATTGCTTATAAAGGCAGGCTATCCAATTCATCTGAAGAGGATCGTAAAAACGTGTACGTTAAAGCAGACACCGGCGTCCTGGTAAATCGCCTCGTTCGCTATACGCTTGATCAGGGCCTTTCAGGACTTGAAAATTTTCTAGGCCAACCGGGGACCGTGGGCGGTGCTATATACATAAACGCTCACAATATGAGCCAAAACGATTTTTTTGGCAGTCATGTAGTTGAGGCTGATATTATTTCAGATAATAAAGTTACTACCGTTCCCCAATCATATTTTGAATTTGGATATGATGTAAGCACTCTGCAAAAAACAAAACAATTAGTCGTGTCCGTTGTGGTAGGCTTTGAGCAGCGTCTCGATGAAAAAGAGCAAATTTGGAAGAAAGCAGAAGCGGCCATGCAGCACCGTCATGCTACGCAGCCAAAAGGGTTTCCGACTGCCGGATGCACCTTTCGCAATATTTCAGCTGAAGATGCAAAGCGGGCAAAAATCCCCAACAATATTCAATCCGCCGGATTTCTCATCGACGCCTGTGGATTAAAAGGAAAACAAATCGGAAACGCAAAATTTTCAGATGAGCATGCAAACTTTATTTTGAATATGGGTGGCGCTACGGCACAAGACGTTAAGCAGCTTATTGATTTGGCAAAAACAAACGTAAAGGAAAAGTTTGGGATCAATTTACACGAAGAAGTTGTACTAATAGGAGAATTTTGATTAACTGTCATTGCGAACGAAGTGAAGCAATCTTATACTGAAGGGGATTGCTTCGTCATTATCATTCCTCGCAATGACGTCAACATATGTCTAAATTTATTATTAACGGCGGAAAGAAATTATCAGGTACTATTGCGGTGGCCGGTAACAAAAATGCGGTATTGCCCATCATGGCGGCAACATTATTAGTAAAAGGCGAAACCCGATTGACCAATGTCCCTCGTATTCACGACGTATCCGCAATGGCGGATATTCTCAAAGATTTAGGCGCACAAATAGACGGTGTTGGTTCAAATTCATTGACCATACGGACGGACGGAGTTAATTCCTACCACGTAAATCCCGAATTAGCAAAAAAATTACGTGCTTCCGTACTTCTACTCGGTCCTCTCTATGCCCGATTTGGGGCAGTTGATTTACCTCATCCGGGTGGCGACATAATTGGCCAAAGAACAATCGACACACACTTACGAGCTCTGGAAATGCTTGGTGCGACCATTGTACAAGCCCCATCCCAATATCATGTTGAACGGTCAGAGAGAAAAATAGATCATGAAATCAATCTGTTTCTCGATGAGCCTTCGGTGACCGGAACGGAGAATATTATTATGGCAATAGCGTTAAGTAGTTTAAACGTGCACATTGAAAATGCAGCTTGTGAACCGCATATTGTCGACCTCGCACATTTTCTCAATGCGTGCGGCGCTTCAATAGATGAAATGGGTACCAATAAAATTTCTGTTTCAGGAAAAGCACAGTTAGCCGGCACGACGTATAAAATTCAGCCAGATTATATTGAGGCAGGTACCTTTGCCGTGCTTTCGGCAGTAATGGACGGAGCTGTTGAGATTGAAGGAGTTCACGAATCAGATATTCAACAACCTTTACACATTCTTAAACAATTCGGAGTCTCGTATCGTTTTGCTGGAAATTCCTTAACTGTTTCTGTTGAAAAACTGACGGCATCGAAGAAACGTATTCAGTCTGCGCCGCATCCGGGATTTCCGACTGACTTAATGAGCCCGTTTATTGTTCTGGGAACACAAGCTCAGGGAGAAACGTTATTTCACGACCCCTTGTACGAGTCACGCATGTTTTTTGTGGATAAACTGATTCGAATGGGAGCACAGATTACCATTTGTGATCCGCATCGCGTCATTATTTATGGGCCTACAAAACTACAAGGCTCTTACCAGGCTTCGCCCGATATTCGTGCTGGTATTGCTCTTGTTATAGCAGCACTGATTGCAAAAGATAAAAGTATTATCGACCACGCTGAGATTATTGAGCGGGGATACGAGCAACTGGCAGAACGGTTGTCCGTGTTAGGGGCGGATATTCGAAAAGATGGATAAGGTAAGTGCAATCATTTTAGCGGCAGGAAAAGGGACGCGTATGCGTTCAACTGAAGATAGTAATAAAGCGATGCTACATCTGGATGGAAAACCCATGGTTTCTTACACCGTTGAAAACATGCGCCGCTCAGGAATATCAAACATTGTTATGGTCGTTGGGTACGCAAAAGAAAGTATCATGGATTATTTTAAAAACACCGTGCAGTACGTCGTACAAGAAGAGCAACTCGGTACGGCTCATGCTCTTTCCTGTGGACTAAAACTTGTTCCGTCTGATCATCAAACGATTATTTCAGTCTATGGTGATGATTCTTACACGTATCCTGCCGTACTGTATCAAAAAATGATTGACATACACCATAGTACGAGTGCCGATGTGACGCTGTTAACTGTTTATCTGGATGACCCGTCTGGTTTAGGAAGAATTGTTCGAGACAGCACAGAACATGTTATCGATATTGTTGAGGAAAAGGATGCCTCTGTCGAGCAAAAGAGAATTCATGAAGTGAATACCGGCTGTTATGTATTTAATCGTTCATTTCTTGATACGTGTTTACCTCAGATAAAAAATGAAAACGCGGCTCATGAGTATTATGTAACTGATATAATCAGACTGGCAGTAAAAAATGGGAATACAATTGCTGATGTACGCGAAACAAATTTGAGATGGCGCGGGGTAAACAGTCCGGAAGAATTGGAAGAAGCACGAAAAATAATCACTTAAATATGAATTTCAAACCGCTATCATATTTTGACCTGTCAACATTTCCATTCGCCGATATTTTTGACGGCGTTGAAAACGTGTGGGACGTTATTCCAAAGATTAAAGAATATACAGACGGAAAAATTATTCAGGGGAAAAACTGTTATATCCATCCTCATACGAATATTCGTGAGAACGTTATTCTGGGCGACAATGTCAACATTGGCTTTTCTGTTGAACTTAAGAACTGTATTATTATGAACAATACCCATATTGCCCATATTAATTATGTTGGAGATGCCATTGTCGGAAAGGACTGTAATATTAGCGGCGGGGCAATGTTTGCAAACTTTAGACTTGATAATAAACCGGTACTCGTAAAAGCGGGAGAAGAGAAGATTGATACTGGTATGTTAAAATTTAGCGCAATTGTGGGGGATGGAACATGGGTCGGAGTAAATAGCGTACTTAATCCCGGAACGATTATTGGTAAACATTCTGCGGTATATCCTCTGGTTTCGGTCACTGGCACGCATCCGGAAAAGTCAATTATTCGACAGAGAATCAGAATTCAAATAGCAAAGAAAAAATGAGTATAGCCATAGCAATCTACAACAGCCTCCACACCGTATCAAAGATCATTTTTTGTGTGCGGGCGATTGACTCTTCATGAATAACCACGCCGTACGGATAGTCTTCGTTCGTTACTGAAATGAGTGCATATTTAGGCGGATAAATGATGATATAACTCGTTGAATTAACAGTTGTGCCAGCACTCAGCCATTTCCGCTCGGCCATTTCGGTGTCTTCGCCGCCTTTTCCAATCGCAATGACTTGAACGGTTATTCCCCGCTTAATGCGCTGTTTCGTAAAGTCGGGAAAATTCCGGTAAAGATATTTTCTAACCGACTTTGACGAGTACACACAGTAATTTTTTTTGACTGAATGCAAAACGTCATGGAGTATTTCTTCAACACCTTCATCGCCTTCATAGTAGCGTACGTCAGCAATTTCATTGTTTGATTTTGTTCTCAGAAGCCGCGGGACAATATCTGATTTTAGTCTTTCGATAGCGGATGTGAGTAACTGCTGTTTTTTCTCGGCGCTTCTGATGAGCTGGTAAGGATTTCGTGCGGCAAAATACTTTCGTTTCCCTTGTGGTGCGTAAGTGACCAGCCCTTTTTTGACCAACACTTTTAATGTTTCATAAGTAGTTCCCCGATTAATTTCCACATCAGTGGCAATGGTGCGAATGGAAGCGGGTCCGAGTTTTAGTAGTGACTGATAGATTGCTGATTCGTTTTCTGTAATCCCGATGGATGTAAGCAATTCCTGCATAATGTTGTCAATGATTTGTTGACAAATCATATTGACAGTTGAGTTTAGTTGTATTATGGTAGTCAAATCCTGCTGAATTGTCAAGCGGGAAATGACGAAACTATGTGTGGCATATTCGGATATATCGGAAAGAAAGAAAATGCGGCAGAGATTATTCTTGAAGGATTGAAAAGGCTGGAATATCGCGGGTATGATAGCTGGGGAGTAGCCGTTGTACCAACGGAAGATCCAAATAAAAACAATAAAATCGTTGTAAAAAAACGAATAGGTAAAATCGGTGATGCAAACGTTGACGAATTACCCACAGCAACAATAGGGTTCGGCCATACGAGGTGGGCTACCCACGGAGGCGTCACTCAGAAAAATGCGCATCCTCACCTAGATTGTACAAAAACCATTGCCCTTATTCATAACGGCATTATTGAAAACTACGACTCCTTAAAAAAAGATCTGGTCAGCACATCTCATCGTTTTATATCAGAAACAGACAGTGAAGTCGCCGTTCATTTAATCGAAGAATACCTCAAAAAAGAAGCGTTTGAGAAATCGGTACAAAAAGCATTTCTTGAATTTCACGGATTAAATGCGCTTATTGCCCTGCATGCGAGAGAGAAAAAACTGATTGCCGTCAGAAATGGTTCACCTCTTGTGGTTGGATTCGGAAACGGTGAGAACTATATCGCCAGCGATGCGGCGGCGCTTCTTCCCCATACGAAAGACGTTTATTTTCTTGAAGACAACGATATGGTTGTTGTTTCAGATACCGATGTTGAACTCTATAACGTGGTTACGGGAAAGAAGAAACGAATTACAAAACAAAAACTGGCGTGGGACGTTTCTTCTTCAGAGTTGGGTGCCTATCCCCACTTTATGCTCAAAGAAATACATGAGCAGCCGGGATTAATTGTCGACATTTCGATCAGTGGAATTTCTTCAGCTAAAAAGCTTGCAGGCATTATCAAAAAAGCATACGGCACGTATTTTGTCGGATGCGGTACAGCGGCGTATGCCTGCATTGCGGCATCGTACTTGTTTTCAAAAATTGCGAAACATCACATCAATTGGGCAGTCGGGAGTGAGTTTTCCTATCATCTTGATTTTTTGACCAATAAAAGTCTCGTGGTTGCGCTTTCACAATCAGGTGAAACCATGGACATTTTAGAAAGTATAAAGGCCGCAAAACAAAGGGGTGCTCGTATTGCCTCTCTGGTTAATGTTCTCGGATCTACGTTATACCGTGAATCAGATTATCCATTTCTTATTGGTGCCGGTCCGGAAAAGGGTGTTGCCTCAACAAAAGCGTTTATCGCGAAACTAAGTCATCTCATTCTCACCGCATACGCACTCAAGGGTGCTGTATCAAAAGGCTCATTGCTTCTCAAAAAAACGAGTAAGGCGGGCAAACAAATTGTCACCAATGAATATGTTTTAAAATTAAAAAAACTTGTCCAAAGGATAAAAAATGCTTCTGATATATATGTTATCGGTCGGGGTATTTCATATCCAGCAAGTCTTGAAGCGGCTCTGAAAATAAAAGAAATTTCATATATTCATGCTGAAGGACTCGCAGCCGGTGAATTAAAACATGGACCGCTTGCACTTGTTGAAAAGGGAACACCGTGTATTGTATATGCTCCTCTGGATGAAACGTTTGGTGCAAATTTAGCCGGTGCTATGGAAATGAGAGCGCGCGGCGGGTATATCATTGGCATCTCACCGAAACCGCATGAAGTATTTGATTATTATTTGCCGATTGAAGATGTCGGGGAGGCAAGTATCATTCCGGGTGTTATGGTTGCACAGCTTTTGGCGTATTATCTAACCATTGAAAAAGGATATGATCCGGATAAACCGCGCAATTTGGCAAAAAGTGTGACGGTAAAGTAAACAAGAGAAACATCCTATAAAATTATTCAGTATTCGATTCATGATGGTATCTTGACTTATCAGTATCTGATAAGTATAGTAAATGTATAATAGTTCAATGGTTCAAACCATTAGACTAATATGCCTCAAGTATCTAAATATCCTGTTTCACAGCCAGTATATGAGCGAATGTTTGATTTATTAATGGAATTATTTACTGTTTCATTGCATAAAAAAGAAGCCGAGGCTCTTCTGACTGAATTGTTTACTCCGACAGAGAAAGTAATGGTTGCAAAACGACTTGCAACAGCAGTCCTTTTAGCAAAAAAATATTCATACCAAGACATACAATTAGTTCTTCATGTTAGTCGTTCTACAATTGCCCATGTTAATAGTTCACTTAAATATGGAGGTAACGGTTATATAGCATTTACCAATAAAATTCTTAAAGAAGAAAAAGTTGAGAAACTATCAAGCCAGATTGACGACGTTGTGTTAAATGGTTGTCTATTGGAAAAGGAAGCGGATTTTAGAAGGTTATACATCGAGAAGTTAAAAAACGAAGAACGTCGACTTCTCTATAGTCCAGTGGTTCGAACCATTAGACTATTAGGAAGTTGGCTATTGCCTATAAGGTTTAGTAGAATATAGACTGGATTTATGTCAAACAAAACACAGAATAAAAAACGAATTGTCGTGATCGGTGGCGGGACGGGAACGTTTGTGGCACTGACCGGGTTAAAGAAATATCCTGTTGATCTAACAGCTATTGTTACTATGATGGACTCTGGCGGTAGTAATCGGACTATCCGGGACGAATTCGGCTTGCTGCCTACGTCAGATATTCGCCAGTGCATCGTCGCGCTTGCGTCTGAAAAATCAAATATACTCCTACGCCAGCTTTTTATTTACCGATATGAACACGGCAACGGGATCAAGGGTATGACGTTCGGTAACTTATTTATGGCAGCACTGAGCGACATTTATGGTTCTCAAGAAGACGCAATCCAAAAGACGTGCGACCTTTTTCAAATTAACGGAAAAATACTGCCTGTTACGCTTAAAAATACGAATTTGCAAGCTACTTATGATAACGGTACAAAGATTGTTGGTGAACATCTTATTGATGAACCTTCTCCTGATGAGGCAGTGCATATGATCACTGATTTAACGGTTAAGCCGCACGTATCGGCAAATCCAAAAGCTGTGCAGTCTATTTTAGATGCTGATATGGTGATATATGGCCCTGGTGATTTGTACACAAGCATACTCAGTAACCTGATCATTAATGATATTACGAAAGCGGTTCAGAAGACAAAGGCCAAACGGGTATTTGTGATGAATCTCATGACGAAATACGGTCAAACAACCAATTATACGGCGCAGGACCACCTTGATGCATTGCGCCACTATATCGGTGATGCGGTTGACATGGTTCTTGTAAACAATAGCAGTCCTGATAAAAAAACACTTGAAATATACCGTTCAGAGCAGGAAAATATTGTGAATAGTGGTCTCAAAAATCCCTATCGTACAAAAATTGTTCTCGGCGACTTAATTGATCAGGTGCATCATGCCAAATCAAAAAGCGATACGTTGAAAAGAAGTCTTATCCGTCACCATCCCGACAAGCTCGCCAAAAAACTGATATCACTGCTATAATACATGCATGGATATTCTTATTCTTCACGGGTGGGAACCATCTGCAGAATCGGCACAAGAGTCTTATAAATCCTTCATTGCATTACTGAAGAATAAAAAACATCGTGTGTTTGCACCCGATATGCCCGGTTTTGGAACAGCCAAAGTACCCAACCATCCGTTTACCGTTTCGGATTATGCCGAATGGGTTACTAGATATATTCGCGAGAACGACATAGAAAAACCTCTTGTTATCGGACATTCATTTGGTGGTAGAGTCGCAATTAAACTTGCAGCAAAATACCCATTACTCATACACAAACTTGTTTTAACCGGTGCCCCGGGATTTCCTCCCGTGTCAAAACAAAAAATATCGATATTAAAACTTATTGCAAAAACTGGTGGATTTATATGTTCACTGCCTCTTGTTAGTCTTTTCAAACCATTGGTTAGAAAGTTATTCTATAAAAGTATCGGTGCATGGGATTATTATCATGCTCAGGGAGTGATGCGAGAGACATTTAAGAACATCATTTCTGAAGACTTGGGTGAGCCAATGACCAAAATAAAAACAGAAACGCTTCTCGTCTGGGGGGCATATGACTTACTCGTTCCGCTTTGGATTGCACGAAAGATGGAGCGTACGATCAAAGGTTCACGTCTGCATATTATTCTGGGTGGAGGGCATTGTGTTATTTATGAAGATCCTGACAAATTTCTTGAATCAGTTGATACAATACTAAGACAGTAACAATACGTCATTGCGAGCGAAGCGAAGCAATCTCTTTACTAAATAATATCGCTTTGGTCACTCTATTCCCTCGCGATGACAGAACAATATGGGACCATACGTTTTTTTCATATATACCATTCGGACGATCCGAAACACACTCTACCACATCGGGTGGTGGGAGACAAAGGAATATCGTTTTGACCGGATGAAAGTACATCTGTTTGAGACCGTTCAGGGGAGACGGTGGATGTTTGGACCGTTGTCTCTATTCAAATGGTTTCTTATCCTTCTCTATTCATTCCATTTTCCTGAGATGCTCAATAGTGTCGTATTTGCTTTGTACACATTTGAAGCCGTAAAAAATTTGTTCGAATTCATATACGATAAGCGTCCCAGTGGTCTTCGCCCAAAAGTTATTGTTCTCGTTTTGGGATCATTATTATTCGAACTCTTACTTGTCCTTCTTCTCTCATTTGATTATCCGCTCGGTTTGGCGTTTCTTATCGGAGATAAGCTTCTGTCGTTTGCCATTGTTATGCAAGTTATTGTCCTGAATTCATTCTTTACGTATTACAAACGGGATAAAATGATGGCCGCACGGGAAAAGTTTGCCGAGTCAAGGATTACCGTTATCGGCGTAACCGGCAGCTATGGGAAGACGACGACAAAGGAATTTATATATAAAATTCTCAAATCCAAATATAAAGTATTTAAAACAGAAAAATCTCAAAACAGCGATATCGGCATTGCAGAAGTGATTCTCAGAACCGACCTTTTAAACTATGATTATTTTGTGTGCGAGATGGCAGCCTATCACCGAGAAGAAATTAAGTCGAGTACCTCTATCATTGCTGGCCATATCAAGACAGCGGTTATCACGGGTATCAATGAACAGCATCAGAGTTTGTTCGGAAGCCTTGACACGACAAAAAAATCCAAATATGAATTGGTGAAATCACTGTCTGAAAAGGGGTCAGTTATTATTAATTCCGAAAGTGCTGGATCAAAAGAGATGGGCGATTGGGCCAAAAAAGATGGACATACCGTAACGTATGTTCGGAAGAAAGATTTCTTAAAATCTTTCCCGAAAGGTACGGCTCCTCATTTTAAAATGAATGCTACGCTAGCCGCTCATGCCGCAGAGTCAATCGGGATGAAGAAGATAGATATTGAAAAAGCAGTCGCTTCTTTAGAACTCCCTGAAAAGACGATGCAAGAAGAGAAGAAGGGGAAAGTCACGTTCATTAATGACACGTTCAATGCAAACCCGGATGCCGTCTATGCGGCGCTTGATTATATAAAAAGGAAAAAGGGTACGAAAGTGCTGGTCCTCCAGCCGCTGATTGAATTAGGAAACTATGCGGATGCCGTTCATGAGAAAATCGGGCAAATGGCAGCTGATATATGCGACCACATCATTTTAACGAATATAAACTGGAATAAGGCTTTCTTACGTGGTGTTGACCAATCAAAGAAAAAGGAAATAAAAGTTCAAATTGCCGGATATCTTCCTAAAATTGAATCGGGCGTCATATTATTTGAAGGCAAAGAGGCAGAAAAGTATATTAAATAAATGAAACTGTACGTCAAAGCAAAACCTAAGAGTAAAAAGGAACACGTTACTCAAATTTACGAGACTCATTTCATAATTGCCTTCCACGCTTGCCCTTCCGTAGTCCTCACGTTACGTGGGGACGAAGGAGGGAGCCGTCCGAAGAAGGAATGTACCTGTCATTCCGGCCGGGAGAGCCGGAATCCATATAATTACTTACCTTTTCAAGTATAACGCAAATTCCTCGCCAAATTTCTAGATATTCCAAAATCTTCTCTTGCATTAATTTCCGGCGCAAAATCGACAGAGAAGGTGCTTGTGATATAATGCACTTATGACAAGTATAGACAATGCAAATAGATTTAATGAAGCTATAAGCAAAGCGGTAAACAATATATATGGCGATGGTGTTCGACCAGAAAACACTGAATTTGCAGGATGGAACCCGATTTATACAGGTGCGTTGACTGTATTGGCCGAGACAGGGGAGCTTTCGGCCGCAGATGTCGCGCGTGTTGACCCACAAGTTACCGTTTTTAAACGGTCTTCCTAAACTCCATCACTTTTTCATAAAAATTCAGAGCAATAGTGTTTGTTATAGGAATAATATTGTTCACTCAACCAAACTCTAGCTTATCGAGTCTCAAGAGAGTAGAATATAGACGCAATGATTAAGCCATCATCTACACTTCAATCCCTTACTCGAAAAATTATTAAGTTCCGAGATGATCGGGATTGGAAACAATTTCATAATCCGAAAGATGTTGCACTTTCTCTCATGCTCGAAGCAGGAGAAGTTGCGGAACATTTCCAATGGAAAAGTAATGAAGAGATTGAAAAATATATCAAATCCCACCGCGCGGAAATCGGCGAAGAACTAGCAGATGTTTTCTACTGGGTATTATTACTCTCCCATGACCTTAATATCGATATCACAAAAGCACTCGATAAAAAGATGGAAAAGAATAAAAAGAAATATCCGGCTAAGAAGGCAAAAGGAAGGAATGTGAAGTATAATAGACTTTAATATATGAAAAACGTATTTCTTCTTTATATTCCACCAACAAATCATGAGGCGGTGGTGCATTATGAAGATACAATAAAGAGCAAAATAGATCCCCAGAGAATCTATCAGTATGTGAACCACGATCTTCGAAATAAACTCGAGAGAATTTTCCTCGGAAGGAGAATTGCAGTGTGGGGTTCACGTGATTCCGATGTAAACAGATCACGGTTTGAAAAAATGAAAGATGGAGATGACATTCTCATCATTGAAGGAGATACAATTAAACTGTTGGGGAAAATAGCTGCCAAAACAATTAATCAAGATTTATCACGCGAGTTATGGAAGAACATTAAAGGTGCTACAACCGAAGGATGGGATCTTATTTACTTTATCGCCAACCCGCAAGAAGTCAATCTCCCATTTAGCGAGTTTAATAACTTATTTGGATATGAAGCAGACTATACACTAAGAGGATTTACTAACATCGCTGAGGACAGACTTGCCTCATTTTATGAGCAGTATGATGATCTATACGACGTCCTCATAAGAATCAAAAATGGCGATGAGGTGATTCGAAAAGATGCCGGACGAATATCGGATCGGATGGTTGAATATGAAACGGTAGTACCAGAAGAGAACAAAGAAGAGATTAAAGAGGAAGTTTCTGAGCATTTAAAGATTCAGTGGAAATTAATACAACTAGGTTTAAAAGCGAGTACGCGTGTATGGATTCCACGGAATGATCAATCAAAGATAACTGGACAATACCATTATGACGAATTTGAAAAAGAATTTACTGCTGGGCTAGATACGGATGCACGTTATGTTGAGAATATTGATGTAGTATGGAAGGATGAATTTCGAATCGACGCTGCCTTTGAAGTAGAAAACTCGACTTCGATATACTCTGGACTACTACGATTTTCTGATTTGAAAATTGTTGCACCGAACAGTAATTATCCTTTATTTATTGTTGCACCACTTTCTAGAAAAGCAAAAGTGATAAATCAAGTAAAACGACCGACATTTCGTAAGCTCGATTTTCATAAGAAGGTGAGATATCTTTCATATGAAGCAGTTGAAGAGACGGAACGGTTCTTTGAAGATTCTACAAGCGGTCTAAATGTTGAATTATTAACCGGAAGATCAGAAGAAATCAACTAATAGTGTATTTACCCTAGTGATATACTATAGGTAGCAAATGGCAATAGTATTTTCTCTTATTTTCCTGCTCACTTTAGTTCTTCTTCCCGTTGGACTTATTTGGCCCTCGATATTTCAGAAAATAATTCCAGGACCATCGCATAAAAAAGTTGGAGGTATATTGGCAAGTCTTCTTATATTTGCATTCATATTTGTTGGTGTGACAAGAAATGATGAAGAACGAGTGTCTGTTACCACCGATTCACCTCAGGTTACCAACGAAATGCCGACAGAAGAGCCTAACCAAAAAGTGGTTGAACAAGAAATGGTACAATCGGAATCTTCTCAGCAAAACGAATTTGCAAGTGAAGGAGTTGAAGAAGACACACCGACCCCTGAACCAACAAATACTCCAATTCCAACCATGACTCCAACCCCGACTACCCATATTCAAAAAACACCGACGTTTACACCACTTTCCACAAACACACCAACACCATATATTATTCAGTCTCAAACGATCAACACGGGTGGGTCATATACCTGCAGTTGTAGTAAAACATGTGAGGAGATCTCTTCTTGTCAGGAAGCGTACTATCAATTAAACACGTGCGGATGTGGTAGGCGTGACGGTGACAACGACGGCGTGCCGTGTGAAAATTTGTGTGAGTAAAATATTAAACAAGTTAGATTAGTTTACTGTCTTCTGGTACTTTGCCTACATATTTCGCTTGAATAACAAAATTTTTACTAATCTTGGGCTGTATGGTAGGGTCGTCAGTTTCAGGTATTAATAATATGAATTCGTTAATTTTTTTGTATCTTTTCAAAGTTGTACAGTCATCTTCTGGATCATATGCAACAACAATATCATTGTTATTGGCAACTTGAGAAGGAACAACAACAATTTTATCTCCAGGAAAAATGCCTGCAAGCTTCATACTATGTCCACTAACCTCTAATATAAATGCATTTCTTTTACCTCGTAATAGGGATAATGGGAGAAATTTAGAACCTGTTATATTGTAGTCGGCAAATGTGTTATATCCAGCTTCAATTTGACCAACGATAGGCACTTTAATATACTCTTCGTCTTCAGCTTCTGGCCTAAAAAGAATTTTTATAGCTCTATTTTTGTATCTTTCTCTTTTAATAAAACCTTGTTTAGACAACCTGTTCAACTGAAGCTGTATGCTATGAGTTGACTTCGTATTCATTAATAATTTGAGCTCCCCTATAGTAGGACAAAAGCCGTTATCCTTCTGATATTTATATATGTAGTTAAGTAACTTTCTAGTATTATCAGATAGTTTGCTCGTCATGTTTTTGGTATAAATGTACCACTTGAAATATTACCTCACTTTTGGTAAAGTGTCAAATAGAATTTGCCCCATCTTTAATGATGGGCTTTTTGTAGAGGAGGTGAATATGATGAATAAAGCAAAGGAACAACCAAATCAGCAGTTTCAAGTAAATGTAAATCTTGACACCACACCTATTCTTTATACCGATAGCATTAATATGAATACTAACCCGGACGGAATTGTTTTAGATATTATGCAGCGATTGGGGCCAACAAATCAGGTACGAATTGTTTCTAGAATTGGTATGAGTCGGGAACATGCCAAGAAATTTGTAGAAAAACTAAGCAAGTTACTCGCATTAACAGAAGGACAAGTTCAGACAGGTAAAAAATCATTTAACTAAGATTCAGCAGGGAAGAAATTCTTTACCACCGATGTCTTTTTAGGGGACAATTGAAATTGATCATCCCAACTTCTATTATCCTCTGATATACTAGTCTAATTCATATGCGAAGTATTCAAACGCTTACGCTTGTTTTTTTATTGGGTATTGTCGGATTTTTGTTTCCGTTCTTTTCTGAACGGGTAATGGCGCAAACACCAACAGAAATTGTGGTGTTTTTGCGCGAAGGCTGTACCCACTGTGAAGCTGAAGAAGCGTATCTCGATGAATTGGTCGAAACTCGAGAAGATATCACAGTCACGAAATACCGTTTGGAAAATGAGGAAGAGCGGAAAATCTGGGTGGACTTTACTGACCGGCTTCAGATATCAAAAGTAACACCAATTACCGTCATCGGTACTGCGTATATCATAGGTTTTGACACCGAAGAGACTACCGGAAAAGAAATTCTGAAACTCGTCGAAAAAGCAAAACAGAATAACATTGTCACCGATGTCAGTTCTCCTGAAATTCAGTCAGCAGAGAGTATCAGCGCGACATGCCCGGAAGACGGAAGTATCCCATGCGCGATTCCAGAAGAATCATACGTATCTGTTCCTCTGATTGGAAAAATAGATACACAAAAATACCCGCTTATTATTCTGTCCGCCCTGCTCGGGTTTTTTGACGGGTTTAACCCGTGTGCCATGTGGGTACTGGTTACCTTTCTTATCATTCTTCTTCAGGTGGGAGACAGAAAAAAAATGCTTCTTTTTGCCGGGACATTTGTCCTGGCAGAGGCGATCATGTACTTTCTTATCCTGACGGTGTGGTACAAAACATGGGACTTTGTGCAGCTGGATGAAATTGTAACGCCCATTGTCGGATTGGTAGCTATCGGAGGAGGGCTGTTTTTCCTGTGGGAATGGCGTAAAAAAGAACTTGAATGTAAAATAACTGATCTTAATCAGCACAAAAAAACGCGTGACCGGATAAAAGAACTGGCTATGAGTAAGTTTACATTCCTGACGTTTATCGGTATTCTTGCGATTGCGTTTTCGGTAAACATTATCGAATTTGCCTGTTCTATCGGTATTCCTCAGGCATTTACCAAAATCCTTGAACTCAACCGGTTGCCACTTGGCCCGTCTCTCGGGCTTATCGGCATCTACATACTGTTTTATATGATCGATGACTTTATCGTATTCGGGATTGCTTTGTACGGAGCGGATAAATTAGCCTTAACTACAAAATACAGTAAACTTTCAAACTTAATCGGTGGAATTGTCATGATCCTGTTAGGACTTCTTCTGATATTTCACCCCTCGTTTTTGTATTTTTAACGGCAATGTTGAGAATCACTCCAAATACCTCTTTAAGAAAATTATGTAGTGTTGGTAGTTAGCATAGATCCAATAAGCATTGAGCAATATGAGTCCCGGAAACACGAGGGATTTTTCGATGATGCCGCCGGTTTTTATACGCATAAATTCAAATGGGGGAAACCCAAATCGTATAGGAATCGGGAAGAGCCACGGTACGCCCTGTTTCGTAAGTGAGTCGGTTACTAAATGCGAGAAATAACCAATCATGAGGGCCCACCAGATAATGTTCATATTGACCAGAACGATGGATCCCAACCAATTCAGAAACCATTCAGAAAGGAAGCCGATGATTACCATTCCTACAATAGAATGAGAAAGCATACGATGTTGTCCGACGAGTGGCTTAATGAGTTTTCCTAATAATGATCCGCCGCGGACCTTATCCCAAATATCACTTGTCGCATCGTCAATATCCGGGAGCAATCCGCCGATCATGTTTGCGCCGACTGCCGCGGCAAGGGTGGCAAACGATATGTCAGGAGGAGCCGTCTCTGTAATAAACACTAAATTCAGTGCCGTGAATGCAGCCAGGTCATGTGTCCTTCCGGTCATGACAAAAGCATATCATAATTTTCTTAGTTTGAAGTACAATATACGTATGATTGCTATCTCTCTTTCACCCAATACAGAATCAGATGATGTGTGGGTTGCCATAAAAACATTTTGTTCTCCGTGGACATGGAAAGATGGTAAGTCAATTGGTCTTGTCGAAAACTGGTTTCGTGACAAGTTCAAAACTGACACCGTGTACTCGTTCAATTCAGGACGAACCGCTCTCTATGCCATTCTCAAATCATTTACTATCGGCACGGGCGACGAGGTAATTGTACAGGCGTTTACGTGTGTGGCTGTTCCTGAAGTCGTCATGTGGGCAGGAGCAAAGCCTATTTATTCTGATATCGATAACTCTTACAATATTGATTCGTCAAAACTTGAAAAATTAATTACCAAAAAGACAAAGGCCGTTATTGTCCAGCATACCTTCGGTGTCCCGGCACGAATCAAGGAAATTGGGAAGATTGCAAAAAAGTATAATCTTGTACTAATTGAGGATTGTGCACACTCGTTAGGAGCTACCGTTGACGGAAAACTGGTTGGATCATTTGGCGATGCGGCATTTTTCAGTTTTGGAAGAGACAAAGTCATTTCGTCAGTCTTCGGAGGAGTAGCCGTAATTAATAAGATCCAGAGATCCAAAGATCTAAAGATCCTAAAAAAACTGAAAAACTTTTACAACTCACTTAGTACACCTTCTAGTTTCTGGATTTTGCAACAATTGCTGCACCCGATTTTATTTCATTTATTAATTCTCCCGTTTTATAATTTCTTCGAATTGGGTAAAGTATTTCTCGTACTATTTCAAAGATTAAAACTTTTGTCGTTTCCCATTCAACAATGTGAATATGCCGGAAAAATGCCCGACGGTTTTCTCACACGATATCCAAACGGACTTGCAATATTAGCATTCAATCAGCTGAGAAAACTTGACCGGTTCAATAGAAAACGGGTTTCAATCGCAAGAAAATATGGAAAAACAATTCCCGGTGCTATCTATGTACGCTATCCCATGCAGCTACGTTCACGAAACATTATCGTTAAAATCGCAAAAAAGAAGGGGATTTTCTTGGGTAACTGGTATCACTGTGTTATCGATCCATTCCGTTGTCCGCTAGCGGCTGTTGGTTATCGGTATGGAAGTTGTACCAACGCGGAACGGCTGGCAGAGGGAATAGTGAATTTACCCACACATCCAGGAATGAGAGAGCGAGATGTAGAAAGAGTTATTATGCTTGTTTCGTCACCCTGAAACAAGTTCAGGGTGACGGCGTGAAATCCATCTTGATCTAATCGAATAGTCGAAAATATGAAGTATTTAATTAAAGATATCAGCAATAAAAAAACATGGAATAAGTTTGTTGAAACGGTTGCGTCGGAATCTTATTTCCAGTCATGGGAGTGGGGAGAGGTGGAAATGGCTTCAGGGAAAACCGTGTGGCGGTTAGGAATTTATGAAAAAGTACGAGTTACGAATTACCTGCCTCGCCGGCCGGCCGGCGAGTTACGAGTTGAAAACAAAAACAAAACTATAAATAAGCTTATTGGTGTCAGTCAAATTACAAAAGTAAAAGCAAAACGGGGGACGTTTTTATATGTCAGGCATGGTCCGGTATTTAAAGATTGGAATAACAAAATTTTCGCAGTTTGGCTGGAGTATCTCAAAGATATGGCTCGAAGAGAAGGAGCGGTGTTTATCCGTATCAGCCCTCTTATCAATCCGACATATACGACACTTCTGTCAGAATACTCGTTCCGGCCAGCGCCCATTCATAGCATGGATGCTGAAATCGTATCTGTCATTGATGTACTGAAGTCGGAAGTTGATTTGATGAAAAATATGCGAAAAAATACAAGAAATCTTATTCGTAAGGGACTGAAAATGGGTATACAGATCGAAAAATCTTCCGACATCTCAATATTTTTAAAACTCTACGGTGAAACCTATTCCCGTCATGACTTCGTTCCACACCAGGCCGTTGAAGATGAATTCAGCATTTTTTCAAAACAGAATAAGGCGGTACTTCTGATTTCTCGATACGAAAAAACGCCGATTGCAGCCGCGATCGTCAGCTACTTCGGAAATCAGGCGATTTACCGGCACGGCGCATCAATTAAGTCATCTATTCCCGCGGCGTACGTACTCCAGTGGGAGATAATAAAACGAACCAAAAGAAGAGGTTTGTCGTACTACAATCTCTTTGGTATTGCTGATACTGACAGAATTGATCACCCGTGGTGGGGTCTTACCCTGTTTAAAAAAGGATTTGGCGGAGAAACAAAGAAATATCTGCATGCCCACGATTTACCGGTGAGCCCGTGGTATTGGGTTAATTATCTTGTTGAAACAGTGAGAAGAATTAAACGAAGATATTAGATCTTGTTTCTAATATCGAAAAAGAGGCCCTTTATCCATAATATTGCCGTTAAAGCCAAATAAGTAAGTATTACTATCATGTCCATCGAGGAAGAAACCATTGGTGTGATATTCGTTCCTCCTGATCCACAACGAATATCGATATATAATGTTTGAATAAAGTTAAAGCTACCTGGAGCGTCTCCACAATCAGAAGGGTTTAGAGCCATAGTAACTAGCTGAGCAAGAAATACACCCATAAATAATAATGTACTTTTGAATTTAAAATTAAAACTTATTTTTTTAAGATAGGTACGGGTGAGAATGATAAGTGTAGTTACAAACAATGCTGAGAAGAAGCCCAGATAGAGAAATCCAAGATACATAGCTGTCCATCCGTCTACCAATGTTTGCGTCATCAATGATACAGAATAGTACAGATACAACAATACTATCAGTAAAAAGCCTTTATAGTTTATATTCTGTTTATTTTTATGTAAATATATAAGCCAGATAACAAAGACTGAAAGGATAAAGAGAATATTTATTAAATTAAGCCTTGCTGAGTTATTCTCAAACGTCTCATAGGCAGTCCTGTATGCTGAACTATAGCTCGCCTCGTATGGGATACTATCTAATTTCAATAATTCAAGTCGCCACAAGTAAGGAAATACAACGAGGTCGACAATGAGGAAAATCGTATTAATGATTCCAAAGATCATAGAATTCTACTATTTATAGTAGCATAACTCTATAAAACAGTATAGTGCAAAACTGTATGTTTCTTCCAAAAATGCTATAATTTACCATATGCTCAAAAGTTTCACGCACGCAATCGAAGGGATTGCAACCGCATTCCGTCAACATCCGAATTTTCGCATTCATACGGTAACGGCAATAGTTGTCATCATGACGTCGTTTGCTCTTCAGATTACTCGGATTGAATTTTTGATCGTCATATTTACGATAAACCTCATGTTTATCGTAGAAATGGTGAATACGTCAGTTGAAGAAATTACCAATTTAGTTACTATTAAATGGGCAAAACAGGCTAAAAACGCAAAAGATGTCGCGGCAGGAATGGCCCTTCTTACGGCTATTAGTTCTGTTATAGTAGGTATTGTTATATTCGGCCCATATCTTATAGAACTAATGTCGTGATCTATCATGTCTCATCTCGCATTTCTACTTGGTTTACTGATTATTTCTTTTTTGGTACATAGTCTTTTTTTTGTACCCTATATTAATCTGCTCTATCGCATCAAGTTTCAGAGACTGGAGCAAAGAACAAAAGATGCATTCGGTAAGCTGACTCCCATATTTGACCGGTTTCATAAAAAAAAGGCGGGAGTCCCCGTGGGCGGCGGGCTTCTGATTATTCTCATTACACTTGCTCTCTACGGCGTTTCATTTCTCACTCTCTATTATTTAAAAGAATGGTATCCAATAACCTCTCTCTATCCGGAGCTCATTGAAGAAATTAAAATTGTTTTATTTACCTTCATCGCCTTTGCCATCATTGGATTTTATGATGATTTTAGAAAAACGTTCCTGCCAAAAAATCAGGACTTTTTTGGACTCCGTTTGCGGCATAAACTGATTCTTCAGCTGATCATTTCATCTATTAGTGCGTACTGGCTCTATACCCTTCTTGATATTTCATTTATTTATGTTCCACTCGTTGAATGGAGACTGCCCATTGGATTTTGGTATGTGCCGTTTGCCGCCTTTGTCATACTATCCTTTGCAAATGCCTTCAATATTACAGATGGTCTTGATGGGCTTTCAAGCGGCGTTCTCGTCATTGCACTTATCGCATTTTGGGTAATATCGGCCGGTCTTCTCGATACACCGCTCTCAGTGTTTATCCCGCTTCTTCTGGGTGGACTTATTGCATTTCTCTATTTCAATGTATATCCCGCTCGGATTATTTTAGGCGATGTCGGCGCACTCTCGTTTGGCGCCACGTTTGCGGTGATTGGACTCATGTTGGGAAAACCATTTACCCTCGTTATCATCGGAGGAATATATGTTGTCGAAGCGGTAACATCACTCATCCAGCTTTTTTGGAAACGGTTTTACCATAAAAAACTGATGCCCGTGGCGCCGCTTCATTTATATCTTCAATATCTCGGGTGGGAAGAGCCAAAAATCGTCATGCGACTTTGGCTGGTCAGCATGATGCTTGCGGTATTTGGTTTGTGGCTTTCACTTTTAAGATAATCTACAAAACTTATGAACTTCAAGAACAAACGAATTACCATTATGGGGATTGGAATGCTGGGTGGCGGTGTCGGGACAGCGCAGTTTTTTTCTGAGCGCGGCACGCGGGTGCTCGTGACTGACCTTAAATCGAAGGATGAATTGAAATCATCTCTGGACCGGCTGGCAGATTATCCTATCGAATATGTGTTGGGTGAGCATCGGGATCAAGACTTTATCGAAACGGATATGGTCATCAGAAATCCTGCGGTACCCGAAGATTCAAAATATCTTCAAATTGCCCGTGATCATCATGTTCCCGTTGAAATGGCTGAAAGTCTCTTTTTAAAATTATCCCCGACAAAACAGATAATTGGTGTTACGGGAACGCGCGGAAAAAGTACGACGACGGCCATGATACATCATATTTTAAAACTGGCGGGAAAAGATGTCTATCTTGCGGGAAACCAGAAAAACACGTCAACACTATTATTGCTCAACATGGTTACTAAGGATTCAATCGTCGTTCTGGAACTTTCAAGTTGGCAGACTGAGAGTTTTGGATGGCATACGATGAGCCCGCATATTGCCGTTATCACCAATATTTATCCCGATCATCTGAATCGGTATACGTCGATGGAGCAATATATTAACGCAAAATCGAACATATTCCGTTTTCAAAAAAAATCTGACTATCTTGTCCTCAATAAAGACGTTGAACAATTAACATTTCTTGCAAAAAAGGCTGCTTCAAAGGTACTTTGGTTTTCCCGTTGGGAGTATCCCCGATACAATATGAAACTCTATGGGAATCACAACCAAGAAAACGCTGCTGCTGCTCGATCCGTATGCAGTTTATATGCCATAGATGAACAACTTATCAGAAAGGTAATTGAAACATTTAGTCCGTTATCAGGACGACTTGAAAAGGTTGGTACGATCAGTGGTGTCGATATAATTAATGACACTGCGTCAACAACGCCCGTTGCCGGTATACGTGCTCTTGAATCATTTCCTCGAAAGAAGATAATCATGATTCTTGGAGGCAATAACAAGAAGTTACCGCTTGAAGATCTGAGATATGAGATTAACCTCCGTGCTAAAGCAGTTGTTTTGATTCCAGGTACCGGTACTGAAGAAATTCGTCCTCTTTTAGAAAAGTCGAAACATATACCTTCGATAAGCTCGACGAACACATTATTAGAGGCAATTCATCAAGCACTCGATGTTTCTCAACCAGGTGATGTCATTCTGTTTTCTCCTTCATTTACATCATTTGGACAGTTTAAAAATGAATTTGAAAGAGGGGAGGTATTTAATGATGCGGCGAATAAAGCGATTACGGCCCACCGGGAAAAAACGGATACCCGTCGCGACTAAATCGTTCGGGAGACGTACATCCTGGAATATTATTATTCTCGTCTTTGGATTGGCACTCTTTGGATTGACGATGATTTTTAATGTCTCAGCCCTTTCAGCACTTTCAGATTTTGGAGATAAATTTTATTATGTTAAAGAGCAGGCGCAGTGGTTCGCGGTCGGGACGATTGTCATGATATTTCTCATGCATATGAACTATCGACAGCTGCAATTGATAGCAATTCCGCTGCTCTTAAGTACGTTTGCACTTCTTGCAGCAGTATTTTTACCCGGTATCGGTATACGTGCATACGGCGCTTCCCGCTGGGTCGATCTTGGCTTTATTACGGTACAGCCGGCTGAACTTGCTAAGCTGACGCTTATCATATACCTTGCTGCGTGGTTTAGTAATAAGGAGGAAAAACGATTGACCAGCTTTTTGGTTTTGTTAGGTTTAATTATTGGTCCCGTCATTTTACAACCTGACTTGGGTACCTCTGTTGTGCTGGTTACTATTTCACTGGCCATGTATTTTTTGTCCGGTGCTCCGTTTTGGCATTTTGGTATGTTAGTTCCCGTGGTAGGGGCTGGTATTGCCGGTCTTGCCATCTCAGCGCCCTACCGCATGCAGCGCGTATTAACATTCTTAAATCCGTCAGCCGAC
>MGAO01000032.1:44898-65368 GCA_001788215.1 Candidatus Roizmanbacteria bacterium RIFCSPLOWO2_01_FULL_40_14
GTACGGCAGATACAAATTGCATTGGGATCGGGAGGACTTTTTGGCGTGGGGATCGGAGAATCACGGCAAAAATATGCATACCTGCCCGAAGTTACGACCGATTCAATTTTTGCTATTATTGGTGAGGAGTTTGGATTTATTGGTGCGACGATTGTAATGATTTTGTTTTTTGTTCTCGTGCTTTCCGCTCTACGGATCGCATTTACCGCATCGGATGATTTTGGAAAGCTTCTGGCCGGCGGTATAGCATTTGCTCTGTCTTTGCAAATTATTATCAATTTAAGCGCCATGGTGTCTCTCATACCATTGACGGGTATTCCCTTGCCGTTTATTTCGTACGGAGGCTCAAATCTTGTAGTATCGTGTGCAATGATCGGCATTTTGGCCAGCATTGCGCGTCTGAGAAAGAGTACAAAATGAAACGAACTGTTCTTATTACCGGCGGACATATATCACCAGCTATTGCCTTAATTCAGGAGTTGTCCCGCCGTGAGGACTATTCAATTCATTTTATCGGGCGCCGCTATGCGTTTTCTGAAGCAAAAGACAGAACGTCTTTTGAGTATGAGACGATTACCAGTTTTTCTATTCCTTTCACTGATCTTCAATCTCCCCGGTTTCCTTCAAGAATGTCTCGTAAGACCATGCTGTTCCCTTTTATATTACTCAGTAAAATTATCACAGCCGCAAAAATTTTAAGAAAGATTCGTCCCGGAGCAGTGATCTCATTTGGCGGCTATATCAGTGCTCCTGTTGTTATGGCTGCCTGGCTTCTGCATATTCCCGTCATTATGCACGAGCAAACCATAGCACCGGGACGGGCCAACCGGATGCTTTCACGGTACGCACGTAGTATGTGTATTGCTTGGGAAGAGTCCCGAAAGTACTTTCCATCGTCTGTTCAGAAACGGTGTATCCTCACGGGGCTCCCCATACGTGACGAGATCAGATCTCTAACAAAAGAATCACTCCATACGCCAAACAGTCAAAAAACGATCTATATTACCGGTGGATCAAGCGGCTCACATCGAATTAATCAAGTTGTTTTAGACGTACTGCCTCAAATGTTAAAACGGTATCACATAATCCATCAGTGCGGCGATTCTCACTTTCACGATTATGAAAAACTTATTGAAAAACGAGCATCTTTACCGTCCGATCTAAAAAAACAGTATGAAGTTTATAAATACATTAGTCTCAAACAAATAGCGTCAATACTGCATCAGGCTGATATAATGGTGGGGCGGTCCGGAGCAAATACCATTATTGAAATAGCGCTGATAGCTAAACCTGCAATACTGATACCGCTGCCCGAATCTGCTTTTAACGAACAGAAAAAACAAGCTGATCTGTTGGAAAAGAAGGGATCTGCAATCATTTGTGATCAACAAACGTTGACACCGGATCGATTGATCAATACGGTAGACAATCTTTTTAAAAAGCTGAAATACTATCAGGTTAATGCACAATCTTATGCTCACACGGAAGAAATCTCTCGTCATCGTATGGCTCACGCGCGGCTTGCTGATAGTATTGATGATTGTATTCGTGGGCGCCGGAATATGGTATCTGAAAGCAATAATACCGACTCCGGCCCCGACTCCGACTCCTGACCTGCCTGCCGTGGTCCGTCTCAACGGCGTTTTACTCGATTCAGATCGTCGGGTGAAAGGGGAGTGGCGGGGCGAACAAATTCCTGAGTTGATTGCAGAAACTGATACACTGTATACTGGATATATTATTGAGGGGGGAGGAATTGCCGAAACGATCACGTTTATTACGACGCTTAAAGAACTTGATCTTGCAGTCACGCAGGCAACTCTATATAATGAAGATTATATTGAATTGTATCTTGATGACGGCGTACTCATCCGATATGCAAAGCGACGCGATCCGATACAAACGGCATACACCATTCAGGAAATGTATTCAATATTTTCAATTGAAGGTGACATGCCGCATATAATAGATGTCCGGTTTCAAAAACCAACGATAATTAATTAAACATGAAACGATCTCAAGTAATCGCAGGAATTGACATAGGAACCAGTAAAACCGCGACGGTTATTACTACTGTTGACGAGAATGAAATGCTCTCTATTATCGGTGTTGCACAGAGTGTTAGCCGAGGCGTACGGAAAGGGCAAATTGTCGATATTGAGGAGGCTACCAGCACCGTGGTTAAAAGTTTAGAGGCCGCTGAACGGATGGCGGGTTATCAAGTTCAATCCGCCTTCATATCCGTTGGGGGAACGCATATTTCTTCACAAAATTCGCATGGTGTCGTTGCAGTCGCCGAACCGAGTAAGGAAATTTCAGAGCACGATGTTTCGCGCGTTATCGAAGCGGCAAAAGCTATTTCACTTGCCTCAGCACGCCAAATCATTCATGTCCTGCCAAGGTTTTATACGGTAGATTCTCAAGAAGGTATAAAAGATCCTATCGGCATGAGTGGAGTCCGCCTTGAGGTGGATACCCATTTAGTAACCGGTGGTATGACATCACTCAAAAATATAGAAAAATGTGTGACCAATGTGGGCATAGATAGCGAGGGATTTGTGTTTAATGGTCTTGCATCAGCTGAAAGCGTACTGACGGAGACTGAAAAAGAGCTCGGTGTCGTTTTGTTAGACGTCGGCGCCGGGACAACAGACATCGCCGTCTATGTGGAAGGAGCCCTATCATATTCATCAGTTTTACCCATTGGTGCACGCAATGTCACTAACGATCTCGCTATTGGACTTCGAATATCACTCGAGAGTGCAGAAAAACTGAAGTTATTTTTGAGTAAACAGAAGAAAATTATTACGAGGCCTGCATCAGAGGATGATAAAAATAAATCTGACAAGAAACATCGACCCATGCAAGATCTTGAAGAAATTGATGTATCTTCGCTAAATCTTCCAGAAGGAATACGAACAGTATCCAAAAAGACGATTGTGGAAGGTATTATAAGGCCCAGACTTAATGAATTATTTAGTTTAATCTCGGCCGAGATTAAAAAGAGCGGATTTGCCGGAGTGGTTCCTTCCGGCATTGTGCTCACGGGTGGCGGCGCACAAACAGCCGGTATTCAGGAAGCGGCCCGGCGCACAATTGCATTGCCTTTTCGTATTGGTACCCCTCACGATGTGCGGGGAGTTACCGATGAAATTGTCGCACCTTCATACGCGACGGCCATCGGACTAGTCAAATACGGCATGCAGATGGAACCGAAAGAAACAGGATCTATGATGAAACTTTCTTCATTTATTTCAGGATCTCCACTTAAAGGAACGGCGCGTAAGCTCATCGATCTGGCAAAGTCTCTTCTTCCCTAAATTAGTCGGCATTTTCCTATTGTTTTTTTTCAAGTAACATGATATTCTGTTTTTCTGTTTGTAATGAACAAGATTCGTTTACATACTTCTACAATAATCCTATATGTTAATTAAACCTGATATTGCACGATTTGCTCGAATAAAAGTTATGGGCGTCGGCGGCGGCGGAAATAACGCAGTCAACTCCATGGTGTCGGGAGGCCAAATTAAAGGCGTTGATTTCATTTCAGTGAATACCGATGCTCAGGCGCTTCTTGGCTCTCAAGCATCATCAAAAATCCAAATCGGAGAAGCGGTTACGCGCGGACTTGGCGCCGGAGGAAATCCAGACATCGGGCGAGAATCTGCGGAAGAGTCGCGCGAGCAAATTAAAGAGCAATTGGCTGATGCTGATATGGTTTTTGTGACGGCTGGTATGGGTGGAGGAACGGGAAGCGGCGGTGCACCCGTGATTGCCGAAATAGCAAAAGAACTTGGTGCACTTACCGTAGCTGTGGTGACAAAGCCATTTCGGTTTGAAGGTACGCGGCGCATGGTCGTTGCTGAAGAGGCAATTGATCGACTGCGTGAGAAAGTTGATACGCTGATCGTTATTCCCAATCAGCGGCTTCTAGAATCGGTTGATAAGAAGATGACGCTTATTGAAGCGTTTAAAGTGGCTGATTCTATTTTGGAGCAAGGCGTTGCGGGTATCGCAGATTTAATCACGACGCCGGGACTTATCAACGTCGATTTTGCCGATGTAAAGACGATCATGCAGGATGCGGGAAGTGCGCTTATGGGTATTGGTACGGGAGTAGGAGAGAGCCGTGCGGCAACGGCCGCCCGAACGGCGGTTTCATCAGCGCTTCTTGAAGTGTCTATTGAAGGGGCGAAAGGTGTGCTTTTCAATATTGTGGGCGGACCGGATCTATCCATGTCAGAAGTGGATATAGCGGCCAAGACTATCTCAGAACACGTGGATGCCGATGCAAATATTATTTTCGGAACCACGATCGACGAACATATGGTCGATCAAATCAAGATAATCGTTATTGCGACTGGTTTTGATGAGACAAAACAACAACTCTTGCAGATGGCTTCTCCTCAGCAATCACAACCGTTATTTACTACGGCGACTTCATCACAGTCGAACGATGATCAATCTCAGCAGGATGACACTAATGAGGAGGAAAAAGAGCAGGGAGACGACCCGTGGGATGTGCCGGCGTTTCTCCGGCAAAAGAGCTGATATAATATCTCCAGTGTCATTGCGAGTATTCCTATCGGAATACGAAGCAATCCTATCCATACATAAGATTGTCGCGCTCGTTTTACTCGCTCATAATGACGTATTATTCGATGCAAAATTACTACGATAAAACCATTTTTATCCCCACGGTTAGCAAGACAGGTGAAATTACCGGCCAAATAGAGCGCTGGGAAGCACATAAAAAGGGAATCCTCCATAAAGCATTCTCCGTTGCACTATTTTTAGAAAATCAGATTATTCTCCAAGTGAGAAAACATCCGGTATTCGACGGCATCATCGATGTGACGGCCTCAAGCCATCCGGAGATGAAAGATGGCAAAATGGAAGATGAAAAAGAAGCCGTCATTCGATGTTTAAAACGAGAATGGCATGTTGAAGAGAAAGATATTCATGATCTGAAAGATCTCGGATCAGTCTATTACCGCGCAAAAGATCCAAAGAGTGACTATATAGAACACGAATATTGTACGTTCTATGTAGGAAAGATTGAGAAGATGGTTTCCCCTGATACCGAATTTGCGTACGGGTATTCGTTGGTTGATTTGAATTTTCTGAAGAAGAATCCTCAATCTTTTAATTTGGCACCGTGGGTTATCAAAGCCTTTCAAGATAATCTATTTTATTAGTACACGATTTCTATAAAAGAAATTCTGTTTGCACAATTTATTTTCCAGATTATTCATTTACTTCATTTAGGCATATGTTATAATCCGTGCTATGAAGATAGAAGATAGACAATCTGAGCGTGAAGCAGAAAAAGTAGCTTGGCTTAATAAACTTGCAACTTTTATTGTAATTGCCAATGGTAGAACTTGGGCAGCGGATGCAGCAGAAGTAGATCCTCAGCGGCCAGGTTATAAAGAGTTGCAATGGCCATATCCTACTATGACGGAAGAAGAGCAAAAAGCATATAGCGGTTGGGAAGATTGGACACTGCGTGATAGCTATACTGGATATTTTAGAGCTCCGGGAATGACAACTGTTTATTATAAAGGAGCACCAGCATGGACAATGCAGTATGGAGGACATGGGCAAACAGAAGGATATGAAAATAGCGCAAAACAAACATTTGGATTTTTAAAACGTGCGTTAACGAAAGTCTCTCCTGAGCTTCCAATCCGTGGACCAAAAGAATATGTTGAAGGCGATAATCGATATGAATTTGAAATGATCGAAGGGAATATGGAAGATGGATTGTGGAGGGAACGAATAACCGAAGGCGGTATTGAAACTTTTACTCAGTCTGGTTTGGTCGGAATTGTAATTCATAGAGATGCAAACAAGCAGCCTATTCTCCCTTGGAACCGCTAAGGAAACTTCTATATTGTATTTTCAATACATTGTGTTTGCCCACATCTCCAACCTGCGCTATAATAGCCTCCATGGCTACACAAGCATTTCAACCTGTTGAACCGGTTCCCCATTTTCCCAATATAGAAAAGAGAGTCTTAGATTACTGGAAGAAAAATAAAACATTTGAAAAATCACTTGAAATCCGCGAGAAAAGTCCCCGATGGACGTTCTTAGACGGGCCGCCCTTTGTGACGGGCCTTCCCCATTATGGATCACTTCTTTCGAGCATCCCAAAAGATGTATTCGGTAGATATTGGACTATGAAGGGCTATTACGTTCGAAGAGTTTGGGGATGGGACGGACACGGACTTCCCATTGAAAACAAAGTCGAAAACGAACTCAAACTAACCCGAAAGAAAGACATTGAAGAAAAAGTAAGCGTCAAAAAGTTTATTGAACTCTGCAGAAAATATGTGGATGACGTCTCGAGTGAATGGGAATGGTATGTCGATAGAATTGGCCGCTGGGTGGATTTTAAAAATGCCTACAAGACATGGAGTATGGACTATATGGAATCGGTTATGTGGGTGTTTAAACAGATGTATGAAAAAGGATATGTATACAAAGGTATGCGTGTGTCCCTCTTTTGTCCGCACTGTGTCACGCCCATTTCAAACTTTGAAGTGGCCATGGATGCGGATAACTATCGTCAGATTACAGAGGATGCAACCATTTATAAATTTAAATTAGTTGGTGAAGACAATACTTACTTTCTTGCTTGGTCGACGACTCCGTGGAATAAAATTGTTACCACGGCTCTTGCGGTCAATCCAAATTTAATCTATGTGAAAGTTAAGATAGATGACGAATACTACATTCTTGCCAAATCCACACTGCCCATTTTAAAAACTGATACATATAAAATCGTTGAGAGCATGAAAGGCACAAAGTTAATCAATATAAAATATGAGCCGCTTTATGATTTCTTCAAAATAGAAAAAGGGAAAGAAGCGTTTGTTGTTAAAGGTGGCGATTTTGTCACGGCAGATGAAGGAACGGGAATTGTAACTATTGCACCGTACGGAGAAGATGACATGAAGCTCATTCTTAAAGAAAATATTCACATAGAATTGCATGTTGATGAAGAAGGAATGATGAAAGAATATGTTCCCGAATTCGGTGGGATGTATTATTTAGACGCCAATAAAAAAATTGATGAATCACTACAAAAGAGAGGACTGATTTTTCGAATTGATCAATATTCGCACAAAGTTCCCACGTGTTGGCGCTGTCACACGAGGCTTTATTATGCACCACAGGATGCTTGGTATGTCGATGTACAAAAATTAAAACCGCGCATGAAACAAACGAATGAATCCGTCAACTGGGTTCCTGATCATTTCAAATACGGCAGATTCATAAAAAGTATGGAGTCTGCACCCGATTGGTGCATTTCAAGAAGCAGGTATTGGGGATCGCCGGTTCCCGTGTGGGAATGTGAATGCGGGCAGCGATACGTGCCGGGATCAATTGAAGAACTTGAAAAACGATCAGGAAAAGAAATTTCTGACCTTCATAAACCTGAAATTGACGAAGTTGTAATTACGTGTGAAAAATGCGGCAAAGAGGCACGGCGTGTTCCGGAAGTTCTCGATAGCTGGATTGAGGCTGGATCAGCGAGTTTTGCCGAGAGACATTTTCCGTTTCACCAGTCTAAACTGGAAGAATTTTTCCCTCCCGATTTTATATCAGAATATACGGGGCAAATCCGTGCCTGGTTTTATGTGCTTCATGTGATTGGTGCGGCTCTGTATGATTCTCCCGCTTTTAAAAATGTATTGGTTTCCGGCGTTATTTTAGGAGATGATGGACGTAAAATGAGCAAGAATTTCAAAAATTATCCGGATCCGAAAATGATGCTTGAAAAATATGGAGGAGATGCCCTACGGTTATACTTGTTGGGAAGTCCTGTTATGATGGGTGGAGATATTTTAATTTCTGAAGGGGAATACCGAAATCAAGTCAAAGATATATTATTAATTCTCTGGAATTCATACAAATATTTTGTTTTGTATGCCAATCAATTTAGCTGGATGCCTCAGAAAGTGAATCCATCAAATCATATACTTGATCGCTGGATTCTTATTCGCCTTGATGAGACGGGAAGAAACGTAACCGTGTATCTGGATGCGCATGATACACCACATGCCGTTTCTGAAATTCACACACTCATTGATGATATTTCGACATGGTATATCAGAAGGTCGCGAGATCGCTTTGCCTCGGGGGATATACATGCGCTTTCGACGCTGCATTCTGCATTGATACTGCTTTCACGCATTACGGCGCCGATTGCGCCGTTTGTAACAGAAGAAATATATCAGAATCTAACAAATGAGGAATCAGTTCATTTGACCAATTATCCTGTTTTTGAAAAGATTGATGAAGCCGACAAGAAGATACTCAGCACCATGCGTATTGTTCGCGAAATTTCATCGTTAGGAAATGCAAAACGAAAAGAGGCACAAATATCCATTCGTCAACCACTCTCTGATTTGACGGTTACGAACTCTTGGTTACTGCCGATTGAATTAAGTCAATCTGAAGCAGAACAGTACGAACAAGTTATAAAAGAGGAGTTAAATGTGAAAAGAATTGATTGGAAGATAGCAAAGGATGAAAAACAGCCCATTTCTGTTGAACTGAACACAACCATTACCCCTGATCTTAAAGCTGAAGGGGATGCGCGCAATCTCATCCGTAAAATTCAAGGTTTAAGGAAAAAAGAAGGTATGAAATTGGATGATCGAATTATCATCAACGCTCCTGAATGGCCAAAAGCATTTGAGGAACATATCAAAGAGAAAACACTTGCAGACAGGATTGAAAAATCTGATTCGCTTTCTATAGAAGTTGTCAAACAATAACATTATAATTTAGTGATGTGATTTATCGCAAGCTCTACTATTCATGATTATTTCTAGCTTGCTTCTTTCCGGCGCCGGGCTTTTGCTACTTTTCTTTTCCGATCAGTCACTTTTTAATAGACAATTAATATCGGTTGTCATTGGTATCGTATTGTTTTTCGTATTTCGCCGTATCGACGCACGGATGCTTCAGCGGGTTTGGTGGATATGGTATGCACTGGTGATTGTTATGCTTGCTCTCGTATTCCTCGGTCCTGAAGTGCGCGGCGCTCAACGCTGGATAGAACTCTTTGGAGAGCGGATTCAGCCATCAGAACTTATGAAACCACTATTTGTGGTATCTTTGGCGGGGTATGTATCCATGAGAAAAAAATTTGGTCTAAAACAATTTATACTATTTGTACTCTTTTTTATTGCGCCTTTTCTTCTCGTTTTTGAAGAACCGGATTTAGGAAATGCGGTCGTATATTTGTTTACTTTTTTGTCTCTCTTATTTATTTCTCAATTTCAACTGCGCTACTACATCTTGCCCATTCTTATTTTGCTTGTCGGAATACCCTTTACGTGGCCTCATCTCGAAAACTATCAAAAACTCAGAATTCTCACATTTATAAACCCGACATACGATATCCAGGGTGCCGGATACAATGCGTATCAAGCATTGATAGCGGTGGGATCCGGCGGGTGGTTGGGAAAAGGGTTAGGTCAAGGAACACAAAGTAAACTAGCGTTTTTGCCTGAATATCACACGGATTTTGTATTTGCCGCGGGTATTGAACAAGTTGGATTTATAGGCGGTTTAGTGCTGTTAGTGCTCTACGCTTATTTTCTCTTTTCAATTCTCAATAACGGCAGTCATATAGGCTCATTTCCCCGTTTGGTCGTCTGGGGAATCTTTGCACAGCTTCTTATTCAAATCATCGTAAATATCGGTATGAATGTGGGACTCATACCGATTACCGGAATCACGCTTCCCCTCGTTTCGTTCGGCGGCAGTTCAATCATGGGTATATTTATAGGTTTAGGTATTATCGCCTCCGTAACGCGCCAAAAACAGGAGCCAATTGCGATTCGATAGCTTCTGTTGTATAATTACCCAATGAAATTTGCAGTTATTGCCACATCTGGTTCACAGCATCGGGTCGAAGAAGGAACTGAAATCCTCGTTGATCGTCTCGAGAATAAAGAAGGAGACAAAATCTCTTTCGATGCAATTCTCTATGTGGACGATGAAGCGGTACATATTGGCACACCCACCGTTAATGGTACAAGCGTAAAGGCAACGGTTATCGGTCACGAACGTGGTGATAAAATCCGCGTGGCGACTTTCAAAGCAAAATCACGTCAACGCCGGGTGAAAGGATTTCGACACGATTATACGCGATTAAAAATTGATAAAATAACATCATAAAAAATGGCACATACTAAATCAGGTAAAACAACGAAAGGATCCCGAGACGCGCAGCCGAAATATCTCGGTGTAAAGCATCATGGAGGAGAAAAGGTGACCGCCGGATCAATCATAGTTCGTCAGCGGGGAAGCAAATTCCATCCGGGAGAAGGCACAGCGCTTGGACGTGACTATACTCTTTTTGCAACAGTTGATGGAGTAGTAATATATTATGGCCGACGCGGCAAACAATTCGTTTCTGTCACTCAATCCTCTTGAACGTGCGAAGCTTTTTCAGAAACATCTGAAAGAAGACAAATTATCTCAGACTCAAATCGCACAGAAATATGGCAAAAGTCTTCCCTTTGTTTCAAATACGCTCAGACTCTTACAACTTCCCGAACTCGTTAAAGAAGGTTTGATGAGCAAAACCATCAGTGAAGGACACGCGCGGGCTATTCTCATGCTTTCTTCTTCCACCGAGATGGTTTCAGTCTATCGTAAAATATTGGTTAAAAGTATCAGTGTTCATGCAACTGAGGAGTTCGTGAGATTCACTCTGCGGCGACTGCGTAGGTAGGAGTTGAAATATTGCCAAAGCGGTTAAGCGGCCAATAACGCAAGACAGCGCGTCCGCGAATATCTTCAAGAGCCACGGTGCCAAATTCTCGAGAATCAGATGAGTGCGTCCTGTTGTCTCCCATGACGAAAAAGGTCCCTGAAGGGACGGTAAATTCTTCTCCACTAGAAAGAAATCTGCCTGCAGATGTTTCAGATGTCGGTTGGTATTCTTCATCTAAAGGAACATCATTGATATAAATAACTCCATCGGTCAAAGAAATGGTTTCTCCGGGAAGTCCGATAATACGTTTGACATAGTCTACATCCGGTCTGCTCGGTGATTGAAAAACAACAACTTCTCCTCGTTTTGGCTCACGGAATCGATACATAACTTTCTCAGTTAATATATAATCTCCATCGAAAAAGTTTGTCTCCATAGAGGCGCCCTTAATCATATTGGGCTGCAACAGGAAAAGATAGACAATAACGAATATTGCCGCCGCAAGGACAAATGTCTGTAAGATATCAAATACAAAAGCTAACGCTTTATGCATGTAATCTCAAGTGTACCGAAAGTGTTATAATTCGTCAAGATACAGGTTCAGGTTGGCCGGTTAGCTCCCGCCTTCACTCACGTTCGCCTTCCCGCCCACGGCGGGACAGTCGAAGTGTTCGTTACGGACGGGCAAGCAGTTTAATACATGGTCGATTAGCTCAGTTGGCTAGACCCGCTCGCATCGCTACGCGAAGCGTTAGCGGGCGAGGCGTTCGATTCACATTCGACATATATAAGGTCGCATAGCTCAGTTGGCTAGAGCGTTCGATTCACATTCGAAAGGTCCCTGGTTCAAGTCCAGGTGCGACCACAAGCCAATAACCAAATTTGCCGATGTAGCTCAGCTGGTAGAGCAGTCCCTTCGCCCGCCTGCCAAAGCTGCCAAGGTAGCTCAGCAGGTAGAGCAATGCTTTCGTAAAGCAGAGGTCACGGGTTCGATTCCCGTCCTTGGCTCAGATGGCTAGCGGGCAGGTAAGGGAAAGGTCGGGGGTTCGATCCCTCTCATCGGCTCATCGCGTCTGACGCGACTCATGATATGATCAAAAAACTTATTTGGATAGGAATTATTACGGCAATCGTTCTGTATTCCGTTCCCAAATTGCTGGAGCGGTTAAGTCTATTTGTTGATGAGATGAACAGCGATACGGGTGATGAAGTCACTGAAGACACCAACCTCTTATTTGCTCCTATTATCGATTCAGTCCCCACCGCTACGAACAGTGCGCGTATCAATATCAGTGGATACGCAGAAAATGCAGAGCGTGTCGAAATATTTGTTAATGATATTTCAAAGAAAAATGTACAGGTTAGCCAGTCAAACAGCAGTTTTTCAACAGATGTTCCCTTGTATGAAGGAGAAAATAGCATTACGATTGTGGCTCTTGATGAAAACGACACTAAAAGCCAGCCGAGCGAACCGATTATTGTATCCTATGTTGCAGACGGACCTGAGTTAATTATCGATTCCCCGGAAGAGAATCAGGAAGTCAGAGGCAATAACGGTGTTGTGGCAGTCCGCGGTCTGACCGATAGTTCTGCTGATATTTCGGTCAATGGTCGATGGGTGTTGGTAAAAAGTGATGGGTCTTTTACGTATGAATATCGACTTTCCGAGGGAGACAACGAGATTAAAATCGTTGCGGAAGACTCAGCGGGCAACCAGTCAGAGACGACGCGGCACGTGCGCTACTCCAAATAACACCCACAGCCAGATCATTATCCAGGGATAAAAAAGGGAATTATTGAATTGACTATGTATCAAGATAGCTACAAGCGTTGACAATGTCAGTATGGCCGGAGCGAGATCAGGCTTCGCCTGACTGAATTGTTGAATTGCAAATTTAATGATTTGGAAAATCAGATTTAAGAATGCAATTAGTCCGACGATACCGGTCGTTGCCCCAATGAATAAAAATGAATTGTCCAGTCCTGCCGCCGCATTACTTTCTTCCCATTCATATTCAGGCACAAAATTTCTGTTCCTATTTTCATACCGAAGCATATTAAACCCAATGCCAAAAATCGGATGGTCTTTAATAATTTTAAATGATTGTTCGAAATTGGTTAACCGTGCTTGAGTTGAAGCGGTACGCGCTAAATTAGTTCCTTCTGAAGGAGGGGATGATTGGGGAAGAATGAATACTGTTAAAGTAAGAAGTACCGTAACGATTATGGCCGTTTTTACTGATTTAGACAACCACGACAGCAGTATTGTTCCGGCAAAAAATGCACTGTAGCTCGCTCGTGAATATGTTAATGCCAACGCACTATACGCCAATCCCCATCCTATAATACTGCTCAAGTAATATATAGCATCATAGTGATTATGCATATGAGATTTTTTTCTTTTTGCAGCAATTCTTATAACGAACCAAGTGAGAAGAATTATTGTTAAAACGTAAATCAAACCGGTGAACCCGCTGTCAAAAAATGTTCCGAACACCCGATATTCATGCGGATCCCATCCCAAATACATAAGGTTGCGGAGATTGGGATACAGAAAATATTGCACCAATCCAAATATTGCAGACACGACACCTGCTCCCGCAAGAAGTATGAGAAGCCTGTAGGTGAATTTTTTATCCTCACGGGCGAGGTTATATACTAGTACATAGAGACTGGCATACGCTGTCCACCTGACTAAATAAATCGATCCGGTTAATAATTCAGATACGGGATAACGGGTTATATTCATCAGCAATGAAATTACTCCCGCAACTGCAAACACGAGCAGCGAGTTAGTCAACGGCGGGAGTTTGATGGATTTCGGATTTCTGACAAACTGAAACAGCCATGTCATAATTAACAGTGCCATAATCACATCATGTGCATATATTCTAATTGCAGGAGAAAAGGGAAGCGGCAAGCGGGTTAGTTGTCCAAAAGGAAAAAGAACAAATAGAAGTGCTAGTAAATAATATAATAGGTTGTATAGTTTAGTCGTTGTTTTTACACTTTTAATCATTGTAGTGGCACGGTTCATCTGGTTTCTTATTCCACAGTAAATACAATTTACCCCGTGTCAGAAATGAATGAAAGCTCATCAGTACCGCATGGACAAATCCATGAGATCCATCCAGAAAACCACGTTTTAGAAGATAATTTTGTAAAAACTTACCCGTGGGAAATGCCAAGATGTCCCAGGCAGAAGATTTCACTCCCTGTTTTCTTAAATACTCTACGTTTCGGGTGGTGTATGCATTTAATTTAGAAACAAATTCAGTCAGTGACCGAGCAGAGTCGTGATCAATCGGTGTTTTTAGTTCACCTATTTCTCCGGTGACGTCCCAGACTTCATGTACCGGGCGCTTCCACGTTCCCGCATTCCGTTTTGCCAAACGAATGAACTTATTTGATCCCGATTCGCCATGTTTCAATTCTTTACCTAAAAATAGGTCACGACGTTTTAAATAGTATGCATCAGCCATAGAGCTAGTATATAGCATTTAAGAAATCATGGATTACTGGCACTTATTTATTCTTCGAACGAAGTGACCTGCCTGTCAGCAGACAGGTAATTTACAAACTGGTTCTCATTTCCCCTCTTGACAAGTGAATAGTTGTTCACTATACTGGTAAACAGTTGTTCACCACGGTAAGGCACCAGAAGTTGAAGCAACGATTAACAAATTCAACTGTCATCCTGAGACCAATATGTCAGACACACATAACCGGCTTCAAAAATTAAAACAGTTCTACACGACTAACCGACGGCTTCCTACCTATACCGAAATGCTTGATTTGTTCGACTTCGCATCACGAAATGCCGTTTTTAAACTAATCCACAAATGGATTGAAGAAGGAATACTTGAAAAAATGGGAAATAGACTCGCTCCTACTGAACAGTTTTTTGCACTGCCGGTTCTGGGATTCATTCAAGCAGGTACTCCGACCATCCATGGAGATTATTATTCAGAAGAATCAATTTCTCTGGATCAATATCTCGTGCCCAATCCGGGATTCACCTTTCTTCTACGGGTTTCCGGCGATTCTATGATTAATGCCGGTATTCATGAGGGAGACTTAGTGATTCTGGATAACAAACGGACAGCAAAGCCGGGAGATATTGTTGCGGCACTTGTTGATAATGAATGGACACTCAAATATTTCAATCGTGCTAATGGCAAGACTTATTTGACGGCAGCAAATCCCGCCTATGCTCCTATCCATCCGAAAGAAAACCTGGCGATCGGCGGCGTTGTTGTAAAAGTAATTAAAGAATATTATTAAACGCTATGAAAATACGAACTAATCAAAAAATAAAGGTGTTATCCATGTACGACCCAAACTATGGAATAACTGTTCCTCAGCAAATCACCTGGAGCGGCCGCGAGCATCGCATTTCAGAAATTGCATCGTACCGGGCGCGAAAGTATGGAACGGTCACGATTCATCACTATCTGGTGACGGATGGCAGTCTTGATTTTCATCTTTCATTTGACAGCGAGACACTCACGTGGAAACTCTATGAGGTAGATACCGTGGTTAATTAGTATCTATGCATGAACGAATCAATGAACGAGTCAAAATTCTCAGCATTTATGATCCCCAAACCGGTAAAACGATACCGTATCGGATGAAATGGCGCGGTTTTGTACATGATATTCAGCGCGTTACGTATTATCATCCGGAGCGAATGGGTCGTAATATTCTTCACATATTTCATCTTACCGATGGAAATTTAGACTTCAAAGTGGTATTAAATAGTGAAACACTTTCATGGATTTTAAAAGAGGTAAGTGACGGCGGGGTGAATTAATCAATTACATTATGAATCTCAACATTGTCCACATAGATCTCAATTCCTGTTTTGCAACATCCATGCAACAGGCATACTTTCATTTGCGCGGGAAACCCGTTGTGGCAGCTGCCTATGAAACAGACCGCGGCTGTGTCTTGTCACCGTCTATTGAAGCAAAAACGTATGGGATCAAAACAGGCATGCGGGTATTTGAAGCACGCAAACTCTGTCCAAATCTTATCGTCCGTATGACTGAGACAGGACTTGTCCGCGATATTCACCTGAAATTTAAAAAAATATGCCAGGAATATACTCCTCTCGTTTCTCCGCTCTCTATCGATGAAATGGTCTTGAATTTTTCACCCGTTGGAAAAATACAAGAAAAAACATTGGTTGAACTTGGCCGTGAAATTAAACAGCGGATTAAATATGAGATAGGAGATTGGATGCGGTGTAATGTCGGCATATCCCTGTCCCGGTTCCTGGCAAAAGTTGCCGCCGGCCTTCATAAACCCGATGGACTCGATGTTATTGCAAAGCGTGATATTCCTGAAATATTTAAATCACTGACGTTGATTGATCTGCCGGGAATTAACATTCGCTATCAAGCGCGCTTAAATGCAGCGGACATATTTACCCCTCTTGATTTATACCAAGCATCTGCGCTAAAACTTAAAAAGCAGGCGTTTCGGAGTATTAACGGCTATTATTGGTATGCGCGGATGCGGGGTATAGAAGTGGACGGTGTGGATTGGCAGAGAAAAAGTTATGGACAGGATTATGCGTTGCAGAAGAAAACTGATGATCCGAAAGAAATAGAGAAACTGCTTATGAAGTTGTGTGAAAAAATGGGTAGACGACTCCGTCGGGCCGGATACGGTGCACAAGGTATTCATGTGGGGTGTTTGTATGCCGATCATACGTATTGGAATCACGGAAGGAAATTGTCTCATGTTATGTACACGACAAAGGATTTATTTTCTGAAGCGCTTCGAAATCTGAAAGAACAGACAGAGAAAAAAGTTCTCATAAAACTCATGGTTCGGTGTTTTGATCTGTTGCCTGGTGTTTCTTCTCAGATATCTTTGTTCGACAGGGAAAATAAGCAAGGAAAAGTGGCTGATGCTCTGGATATCTTAAATGATAAATACGGTGAATTTACCGTCGTTCCGGCGCTTATGATGGATATGAATGATACGGTTCTCGACCGGATTGCATTTGGAAATGTCCGGGAGCTAAACCACGTCCACGTGGGGATACAGTAAAATAGAAAGGTTGTGTAGATAGGGTATACTATATCTATATCTTATTTTAATAAACTCGATATGACTCCAGAAGCAAGAGAAAATCAATTTACGACCGATGGTTTTAAACCAAATTTATTGGACGAAATACCTGATATGTTTGAACCGTTGGATTTGGAAGTCGAATCGCTAAATTTGAGGGTACGGAGTGGTAGGAGAGGCATCGAATATCATCTGCCCTATGCTCATACTGCTAGAATTGCATCTTGGGAAGATAGAAGAGATGTTCCGGATGGAATGGACGGAGTTCTTAGATTAGCTGTTTACGAGGAAAAAAATGAGGAATGGGCCGTGTATCGTGAACCAACTATGAAAGAAATGGTGACTTTTTTGCGTGTTACACGTGACGCAATACCCGATGATCCTTGGACGCACGTATTGGAAGCACAAGTAAGATCTCGGATCAACAAACAAACTCAGGCTGCAAAAGAACAGGTAAGAAAACTTCGCGAACTTTCTGATTCAATATAATTATTACTTACTCTATTCCAGCTTTTCCACGTATTTTATAGTTGAAAGACCTCTGCAAACCACGAGCGGCTTATCTTCAAAATGAATATTTATGGTGTCTAAAGATATATTCATATGGAATATTTTGTTATAACCGAAACGCGAGAACATTCTTAGCACTTTCATTTGGATACTCCCATGCTTTCATAAATTGTTTGTAAGTGATTTTTCTGTTTTTAAGTGGCGGTAGACCTGGATCGTGGAGATATAAATAGTCGTCATCATAATTATAAATAACGACAAAGTGTCCTGCATAGCCGCTCTCGTTATTAAGTGCATACGAATTAACATTGCAGGTGAGAAGATAGCCTTTATTAATTAATTCTTTAATATTACTGATTGTAGGAATCTGTTTTTTATGAATTTGCAATTCTAAATACTCTCTAATTAAATCCCGTTCTTGTTCTATATCACTATTTGCGATTTGATTCTCACCAACTTCTTTTCCATACTTTTCGATAAGATACTCTCCACCTTCCTTACTAAACCTTTGAAGATCAAAATCATCAATGTCAACAATATCGAATCCCATTTTATAAAGATTACATATCCCTTGGGCAGGCCATGTATACAATCCTTCTTTTTTTGCCGTCATTTTTTCGAGTTCTTTCCAGGTAAAGTTTTTCTCGGGCAAGAAATATTTTAATACCATTCGCAATGCCGCCTGATAACAATGCGTATCGTCAGGAGTATTTGAATAGAAGGGGATCGAGCCGATTTTATTCATATGTTTTGTTATTTTTACTAGAGTCTGATTTCTTTCTCAAGCCAGTCTATCTTTTCGTATTTTCTTCTCCAGAAGATGTCTTCCCAAATATAATGAACGGCTAACATGGAATAATTGCCGTATTGTTTCTTAATGTCATCTCTTATTTTGTCTACGGGGACCAGTTGCTTATTATAAAACAGACGGGAGTAAATTGTCTGTTGCCAGGGAGCAATATGATCAAATACATCGTAATGATGGTAAACTTCAAACAAAAGAATACGGGCTGTCTCGGGGCCAACGCCGTACAGTTTCACCAGCTCTTTTTTCACTGTTTCTTGTTCAAGTCTTCTCAATGCATACTCATCGATCTTTCCCTCGGCGAACTCATGAGATAATCGCTTAATGAATTTTGCACGATATCCGATTTTCATATCTCGCAATTCCTGTTCTGAAACATTTTCTAATTCTTCGGGCAACCAAATTGCCCAAAATTCTTTGCCATCAAATTCTATTTTTCTTCCAAAGTGAGCGAGAAGTGAATCAAGCATCTGCTGACTTCGTCTCACCGTGGCGTTTTGCAAAACTATTGCAATGATTAGTAGTTCGTAAAGTGTATATTCACTCGTGTCTCTCATTCCAATCCATTTTTTAAAGATTGGAGAGAAACGTTTATCCTTCTTTACCAGATTATTAAACGCTTTCAAATCAACATGAAGCTCAAATCGCCAGATAATTTCATCCTTCAGTTTTTCTATCTCGTCTTTGGCAAATTCTTTATTCGAATACAAAGAAACTTTGATTTTCTGTTTCGCTGCAATTTCCGCGTTTTCTATTTTGAGTCCGTATAGTTTCTTTTCTACCCGCAAACTCTGCCAATAGGTACCCGGTTCCCAATCCTCGAGTTTTAGGTTATTGGGAAAGTGTGAAGGTTTATGGAACGTACCATCGAAGTGAAACGGAGCAGTCGGGCTGATAAAAAAATCTATTTTTTGATTAAGAAGGTACTTTTTCATACGTATGATCCTTATAATATCACGGGTTCGATATAGTTGTTCTCAAACGTTGATAGAGTGATATCCATTGTTGTAAAGACAATTCACTGGGTTTTGTTTTCTTACTGATACGTGATGTACTTATTAAATCCAAAGCAACAGTCTTACCAAAATATTTCTTTAGATTTTGTATTATGGGTAGTCCCTGGCCAAAACCAATAGTAATAAATTTTTGATAGTTTTTTCTTTCATTCCACGGAATAAGTGGGTCGTTTCGCTTTACAAAACGAAATAAGACAGCATCGACATTCGGGATAGGAGTAAAGTCCGTTCTTTCGAAGTGATACGTAATTGAAAAATCAAACCACGGTTTGTGAGTAATAGAAAAGAGGTTTTCTCGGTAGGGAGCAGATAAACGATATGCAAGTTCCTTCATCACGACTAAATAACAGTCCTCTGGTGGATTTTGTGCATCAATAAGAAGTCTTATAATTTTTCCTTCTATAGAAAAAGGAATATTGGAAAAGACTTTGTACGGTATAGTTGGCAGTTTGAAATTCAGAATATCTGCGTGACAGAGAGATAAATTGTCTGCGTCGTTAAATTTTTCTTGAAGATAGTTATACCAGTGCAAATCTATTTCAACTGCAAGAACATATTGAGCTTGTTGAATCAACTGTCTGGTGATACCACCTTCTCCAGGTCCAATTTCTAAGAAGAAGTCGTTTTTTCCAATAGAAGAATTTCGGATGAGCTTAGATATCAGCTTCCTGCTGTGTAGAAAGTTTTGAGAGAAGAGTTTCCGACGTAGTTTGTACATGACGGCCCCTTCCTTTAAAAAATACTATATCCATAATGAAGTAATTATATCCTATTAAGACAAAACATTTCAACTTTTAGTGTTACAACAGTGATTCCAAGTAGTTTTAGTCCAACTGCTTAAGAACATTCATCCGGTGATAGCGGGTCATTCTCCCTTCAAATCCCATGTCTAGATCAATATTTATTCCCGAGATCACACCGAGACGTGCCCGGACCAGGCAAATAAACTGATTTGTTTCAAAAATACGAAATGGCTTCACCTTTCCTCCAAACATTTTAGTTATTACTGCCTCTATTTCATCTCCATTTAAGAATGTATCGATATCGATTTGAAAATGAGGAAGCCAATACTCTTTCCATTTATCTTCAGTATTTTCAACCAGTACAATTTCAACAAGGGGATCATCCCAATTTGTTATATCGCCGATAAACAACCAGGTTTGTCCGTCGTTTGAATTTTCCTGATATACGTGTAAATGTGCGCTGCGTGCTTCTTGCAGTATCCGTTCTTTTTCGTCTTTAGCAGATTTTGTTTGGTAGCAAAATCCCAAATGATTCAATCTTTGAAATAAGTTGTTGGAAATCAGGTATTGG
>MGAO01000033.1 GCA_001788215.1 Candidatus Roizmanbacteria bacterium RIFCSPLOWO2_01_FULL_40_14
TACGAGACTTCGGCAGGGGGAGTGAGTGACTAACCTCCAAGACAAAAATGGCAAATAAATATTTGTAAATCGCATATATTCCAAATATGGTATACTTCACTCATTATGAAACCAAGTTATGTTGTTTCTCATCCAGGAATATTAGGGGGAAAGCCCGTCATTAGAGGTACGCGAATCGCAGTGTCTACTATAGTCGATTTGGCAGCAGCAGGCATGGCGGTGAAAGAAATAAGCAAAGAATATCCTTCTCTTACCAAAGAAGCTATTCAAGCAGCTCTTTTCTATGCTGCAGAGCGTGTAAATCACGAAACGATTCGTCCAATTTTAAATAAGGATGGGTCACTTAGTTTTCCTCAGTTATGAAATTTCTGGCAGATGAAAACCTACCGCAAGTTGTCATTAATCATATTGCTTCAAAGGGATATCAGATAGTCGACCTCAAAAAAACTTCAAATCAAGGAAAGACAGACAGTGAAATTTGTAAAATAGCAAAACAAAATCAAAAGATTATCATCACATATGATAAAGATTTTTTGCGTGCTGCTGAGTTTGAGAAGGAAGTATCTGTAATAATACTTTCTTTTCCAAAAATAAAACCGCAGACTATTCTGCCTTGGATAGACGGGCTATTTACGCAATTAGAGAAGAGACAAATTGTAGAGCCATATATATTGATTCTCTATCCTGATCGAATCGAGATATTTCGATCAAATGTATGAAATACGAGACTTCGGCAGGGGGAGTCATTGTTGCCCGCAAAGATAATAAACTTCAAGTGCTGCTATTGAAGGATAAAACTGCCAAATGGACTTTCCCCAAAGGACTGATTGAGGCAGGCGAAAAAAAGCAAGAAACTGCGGTTCGAGAAATAGGCGAGGAAGTCGGGATCAAAAATTTAAAACTTATAGCTCCTCTTAAACCTGTGCAATACTTTTATAAATGGAACGGTGAGTTACGCCGAAAAACTGTACATTATTACCTCTTCCGAAATGGCGGCGAAGAGTACGCTACTCCCCAACTGGAGGAGGGGATTATGGAAGTCCGTTGGTTTCCCTGGAATGACGCCAAAAAAATCATCGGATATCCCAAAACAAATAAAGGTATACTTCAGGAAGTAGAGGTAAAGCTTAAAGAAATTTTCAATTTTTAATTTTTCTGGCTAAGCCAGATCTCGCTTCGCGAGACAATTTTCAATCAATTTTTAAAATTTAAATTTTCAAATTTAGGTTTGATTAATAATTAAAAATTTTAAATTAAAAATTTATAGCAATGATACATCTTTTTCACGGAGAAAATATTGTCGTCTCCCGCAAGGAAATGCAGCTCCTTAAAGAAAAAAATCGCCAAAAAGAGCTGGTACTTTTGGATGGCAAAAAAATGAGTATCACAGAATTTATACAAGCCACTGAGTCAACGTCTCTTTTTGGATCCCAGCGTTTGGTGATTGTGGAAAATGCATTTAGTCGTCGTTTTAATGCCAAGTCAAAAGAACTACCGAGTTTTTTACTCCAAGTGAAGCGAATTCCGCCTGAGACCGAGGTCTTGTTTTGGGAAGAAAAAGAATTGGGAAAAACTGTCCTTTCGGGTTTACCCAGATCAACTGATATAGCGCTTTTTAAGCCGGATAGGTATGTGTTTACTTTTACTGAAGCCATAAAACCCAAAAATACGGCCCAACTTTTGGTTCTATTTGACAAGGCCTGTCAAAAAGACGCTGTGGAAATGGTATTTGCGATGCTAGTGAGACAGTTTCATTATTTGATCATGATCAAAGACCTTGGGGACAGGATTGCCGAACTTTCTCCTTGGCAAGCCAAAAAATTTGCGACTCAAGCTCAATATTTTTCCTACCCCCAGCTAGTTGCCCTTTACGAGCATTTATTGGAAATAGATGTTAAAATAAAGACTGGCCAAACACCTTTTACCCTCGCCGAGGAGATTAGATTGTTTTTGGTGAAAATTTAGAATAATTTTCAATTTTCAATTACCAATTTTCAATCAATTTTTAAAATTTAAATTTTCAAATTTAGGTTTGATTAAAAATTTAAAATTGTAAATTAAAAATTAAGAAAGGATTTACCATGCAAGTACCAGCTCATGTTTTCCGAGGTTATGATCTACGGGGTTTGGTAGGCAGCGAACTCAATGATGAAACAGTAGCGCTCTTGGGCAAAGGATATGCGACTTGGCTTTTGGGTCGCAGAATTTATGACTGCGTATTGGGTTTTGATTGCCGCCTTTCCAGTCCGGGATTTCGGGATATATTGGTACGAGAATTAACCGACGCTGGAATTACGGTTTACGATATCGGCATGACGCTAACGCAAATCTCTTACTTTGCCTGTTATTACTTCCGCACCCGCGGCATGATCATGATCACCGCTTCGCATAACCCCAAAGAATATAATGGCATGAAATTTGGCACCGGATTTTCATCTACCATGGAAACGGATGAAATTATTGCACTTCGAGATCTGGTTAATTCGGGAAACTTCAAAACGAGGAGTCCCAAAGGTGAACACGTCCAAAAAGACATAAAAGAAGAATATGTTCAGGATTTGTTTCGAAGAACAGACACCATCAAAAAATTTAAAGTAGTGGTTGATTCCTGTGGTGCAACTACCGGTATATTTTTGCCCGATATTTTGCGCAAAGCCGGATGTGAAGTGATCGAACAAAACACGACTCCTGATGGCAACTTTCCGGTGGGGACCCCAGACCCTACTGAACGGGAAGTACAGGAACGACTGGCCAAACGAGTCGTTGCCGAACAAGCTGATTTAGGATTTTCTTATGATTGTGATGGAGATCGGGTTGGCATCGTTGATAATGAAGGAGGGCTCATCTGGAATGATACTCTTGTGTCATTATTCTCCAAAGATATTTTGGATTTTTTGCCAGGATCCAAAATTGTTTACAACACACTTTGTTCCAAGCAAGTCGTTGAAGTTATTCGAGCCGGTGGGGGCATACCTGTCATGTGGAAAACCGGACATTCATTTATCAAAGCTAAAACCAAAGAAATCGGTTCTGTCTTTGGAGGTGAACTATCGGGCCACTTTTTCTTTTTAGATAATTTCTACGGGCATGACGATGGCGCAATTGCCTCGCTTCGGTTACTAGCCTATTTGACACGCAAAAACCAGACTCTTAAACAAGCAATTGCCGAACTTCCACAATACGTATCCAGTCCGGAGATCAAAGTGGGCTGTCCGGATGCGATAAAATTTCAGGTAGTAACTGAAAAAATCGGTGGCGAAATCAAGAAACTTTATCCAGAGGCCAAGTATGTGGAAATCGATGGAGTGCGGATGGATACGGAAAAAGAAATGCTGATTGTCCGCGCCTCCCAAAACGGTCCATATCTTACTGTCAAATTCGAGGGCAAGACTCAAGAGGCTTACGACACTTTAAAAAAACAGGTGAGCGAGATTTTACACAAAGTCTCCGAAGTTGACTTTTCTCATGGAGTAAATACCGCCGCGCTTGAGTAGTTTTTTCTGACTCAACGTATATGTTTAAAACCGTTATTTTGTGCCGTCACGGCGAAGTAGATAATCCCCGGAAAGTATTTTATGGTAGATCTCTTGATATTTCCTTGAGTGAAGCCGGTAAGAAACAAATTGATTCCCTTGGCAGACAAATCCGCGAAATGGAAATTGAAGTAAAAACTATTCATAGCAGTCCGCTTCTGAGAGCCAAACAAACATCGGAAATTTTGTCTAAACATCTCAAATTGCCAATTTGGCCTCAACCCAAACTTGTAGATGTGCATATTCCGGCTTTCGTGGGCAAACCTTTAACTATCAGAAAAGAACTCCATGCCAAAGGTGAAGATGAATATAGTGGGGAATGGGTGAAAAAAGGAAATGAGTCAGGAGCTGAAATTGCAGAAAGAATGTTGAGCGCATTTCAGGAAATAAACGCTTCGAAAGAGGGGATTCCTCTGATTGTGAGTCATGGAGACCCACTTGCTTTTTTGCATTTTTCGCTGGGCTTCCCTGGACAAAGCCTTATTTCAATAAGCGAGATATTAAGAAATGGTTACGGGCTCAAAAAAGGTTCGGCCATCATCTTGAAATTTGATAAAAAGGGAGGCATCAAATCTAAGAAAACCTTGATACCAAAAGAGTAACTGTGATTAATTAGCGCCGATACGTAAACGTAATAGGCAGAATTCACAATTTCCTGGTTTGCAGCCATAAATCACTCCCGGAGTGATTTATATTTACAATCCGGGAAAATCAGGATTTATGAAAAATCAATGGGATACATATGCTAAAGTTTTTGAAGAAGGGATGGGTGAAGGTGGAGATGAATTACACACAAAGCTCATTAATCCGCTTATTTTTAAATTCCTAGGTGTTTATGAAGGTAAGCGTATATTGGACGCCGGATGCGGTAACGGATATTTGGTTAAATTGCTATCCAAACAAGCAAAACACGTGACTGGGGCAGATGCTTCGAAAGAACTCCTAAAGCTGGCTAAAAAACGCACTCAAAAAATCACAAATATTGATTACACGGAAGTAAACCTTTTGGATCCCCTGCCATTTGCCCATGCTTCATATGAAGTCGTGATTGCCAATATGGTGCTTCAGTATTTGCCGCAACTAGTAACCTTTGCCCTTGAATCAGCAGATGTGTTGAAACCAAGCGGGCAATTTATTGTGCTTGTTGACCATCCTGGTCATGCTTTATTTGATCGGGTCCAGGAACTGGCTGGTAAACCAAATCCCAAATGGCTGACCCGCGCAAGTTATTTTACGAGTGGCCAACGCCGAAAAAAGTCTCTGTGGGATAAGGCCATTTTAGAATATTACCACCGGCCGGTTCAAGAATATATCAATGTATTTACGCCCTATTTCAAACTCGAAAAAATGGCAGAACTTACAAGTGACAGCGAAACCCCTCGTATATTAGGACTTTTATGGACAAAAATATAAAACAATTTGTTACAAAAACGCTTAAGCAAGCCGGTAATATTGTCAAAAGCGGTTTTCAAAAATCACAAGTAATAAAAGTCAAAGCCGACCACAGCAATATCGTTACCGAGACAGATGTATTAAGTGAGCGCTCAATTATCAAAGCTATTCAAAAACGGTTCCCCAACGACTCCATCATCGCTGAAGAGTCAGGTTTTGGAGATAAAAACTCAGACTATGTGTGGATTATTGATCCAATTGACGGAACCTCCAATTTTGCTTCGGGTATCCCCTGGTGTGCAGTGATGATGTCGCGCTTACAAAATTGGCAATCAGTTGCCACTGGTATATATTTACCATTTTTTAATCGAAAGAATTCCTCGAAGCTCTGCTTCGGGGTTACCTTGTAGTCATTCCGACCGATTCCACGATAGTGGATGAGTGGAGGAATCTTCCCAGGTTGGAAGATCCCTCGACTACGCTCGGGATGACATAAAGATACCTCGCAGCTCTGCTGCGGGGTAGTTCATTGAACTGTTTTATGCAGAAAATGGAGATGGGGCTTATATGAACGATAAACCTATCCATGTAAGCCGTGAAAATGATTTAAAAAATGCATTAGTCTTATATGGTATTGACTACATTCCTGATCATCTGGCGAGAGAAAAAGAACTCAAGTTCATTGGCAGCATCGTGCAATCATGTCGCAATTTACGATCCACAGGCAGTAGTGGGTTTGATACGTGTTACACTGCCAGTGGTAAGACGGGAGCCTGCATTGCTCAAACTGGTAAAATTTGGGACGTGGTTCCCTGCTATCATTTGATTATTAGTGCCGGAGGTGTATGTAGCGAAGTTTCAGGTACCAAACTTGTTTTTGAAAGCAATAAGGCTAATTATTTACGCAATTTCACTTATCTCGCAGCCGCTCCTGATTTATATGCTAAATTATTGTTGTTATATAAATCAGCTTACAGATTATAGCCTTTCCTTGCGTACTTTCTTGAAGCCCTATAAGTTATTCTGTCCCCCACGAATTGCTTTCCCCGAGCATTTGTGCATTTGCCGAAAGCTCTTGGT
>MGAO01000034.1:0-5835 GCA_001788215.1 Candidatus Roizmanbacteria bacterium RIFCSPLOWO2_01_FULL_40_14
TGCGGTCAAAAATTATATCGGTAGAACAAGAGCGTGATTTGTTATCAGATGAAAACAGAGATTTAAGAAAGCAATTACAGGCACCTCTACCACCTACCTACAATTTTATCCCGAGTATTGTTATTTCAAAGCAAATAGAAGAGTCGCGTGCCGAAATGCTTGTTGCTGCGGGAAGTGATGAGGGAATAGAAGCTGATATGCCGGTCGTCAGTGAACAAATACTTATTGGCTTAGTGTCTGAGACAACACCCCGGCTATCTCACATAAAACTATTATCTGATCCGGAGAAAAAAATAGCGGTTAAGACCGATAAAGGCGCACAAGGTTTGGTTATGGGATCGCCAGAGTTAGGTGATGTTACCAAAGTATATCTTGATCGGGTGCTTCAGAGTGAATCGCTCTCCGTGGGGGACCGTGTTTCTACGAGTGGGGAAGATGGGTTGCCTCCCAATCTTCTCATCGGAGAAGTTTCAGAAATCATTACCCAGTCGCGAGATCCGTTTCAGAAAGCAGTGGTGAAGTTGACCATTGACCCAACGGTCTTAAAAAGAGTCTTTGTGGTGCGGGTGGAGTAAAATACTCGTATGTTACCGGATCAACAACCTGGATTTTTCCCTCCAGATAATCGTGGTCATTTCTTAAGACCTGATTTTCAATACTCATTCCCTGTTGGTGAACCGAGAGAAGGAATGTATCAAATACTCCAACCGATTCTCCAGAAGATAAGTCCTATTGCGAAACCTGAAATATACGATGCGCTTATGTCTGATGATCCGCAGGAATTATTCGATTTTCTCGGCATTTCATTTACAGCAACTGCTAAAAAAGCAGACATTCAGAAGATCAAATGTGTGAGAGACAGATATGATGGCGAAATTCATGTTGTCCCCTTTGTGCCCCAAGAGTTGGTGTTTACGTTAATGACGGCAGAAAATTTCCAACAGTCAATCTATGTAGTCGGAAGTGCATATGCGCGAAGTATTGAACGTTCTGTTGAAGGAAAACATGAACAGGTGATTCTTGACCGGCAAAATCCGTATTCTCTATATTACTTTATACTACCCCGAGTATCTGAATCAGAAATATCACTTACTCCATATGCACAAAAACATCTTGATAGGGGAGTGAGTATCTCTTCTGAAGATGAAGGTGAGTTTGATGCTGTGGGACGGGTAAATATACAGACATTTGATGTTGTGCGTGGTTTTATGAATGCTTCACGTGCTTCTTCAGGAAATCTTTCTGGTTTACCATCGATAAGTTAATTTTAAAAGGTGTGTCCAGGAGGGAGAGAAAAGAGAACTGACAAGTCTGTCAGTAGAAACGCGAGTGCGTTTATTTTTCTTTCTTTCCCTCCTGGGTTTGGTATTCGGTTGTTATTCAGTTGTGTTCTCAAGGCATTGCTGGTGCTCCTCTCGCTGCTGCGATGAACTTGAGAATGATTCCTCCAATCTCGATTGCAATGCCGATCCACGCGATCTGGCCGTTGTCAAGCGCTCTAAACATAGCAGGAGCCGAGATTGGCTGTCCACCTCCCACTGGGAGAAGACGGATGTTGCGCTGCAACCATTCTCTCTGACCCTCTACGACGGTCTCGACATCTTCACGTGCCTCTACGCCAAGACCTGCCCATGTTGAGGGACCATCGAGATACGTATATCCAGATGCTCCAGGACACAGCCCGAGAGTTCGAGGAGTGTGGCCAATCTGTGTCCACATTTCCAACTTACTGACTAAGCCAACTACTTTGGGTACAGGGTAGCTGCCCAGATAGATGGCCTGAAAATCAGAAAGATCGGTACCTTCGGGACAAAGCGCGGTGAGCGGCGTAGGATCGCAAGCTTTCGAAGCGCATGTATAGAGCACTGTACTGGGCTCTAACTTCAGGAAGATTACGTTCGTGAACAGGTCACTTGTGATCGTGAGTCGGACAACGTAGTACGACCCCGGATCCTCGAAGGGTGGGGGAATCAGATTCGTACCAGCCGCCGCTGCCTCTTCTTGACCCAAATACCAAAGTCCTATCAACTTGTTGTAGTACCCGTTTGATTCTCCACGTGATGCTTCTTCAAAGATCGTGGGGTCGATCGTGGGGTTCAACTCGTTCTGTAGCTCAGTGACGATTGCCTGGCCTATAGCCTCGAATGTGGTCTTGTCAGCCGAGCTTACGGGAACGACGATGTCTTGTGGAGAAATCAGTCCTACTGCCCCCACGAGAGCGTTAGGGATCGGAACACACTGTGGTCCACCATTAAGAATACTGGGGATCCACATCATGTTCTCACGAATCTGAAACACCTCTACGGGTGCTGGATCAAGCGGCTGAATAGTTACACATGCCTGAGTTTCCTCTGCTGATTGTGCTTGTTGCAAGTTAACTTGTCCAATCGTCGGAACGTACTCCTGAGCTTTCAATCGAGCCGGGACCAAGAACGAAACCGATAACAAACCAACACAGAACGCTAAAACAAACTTCTTAATTCTGCGAAACATACGAAACCTCCTGTTACTGAAATAGAAACACGAAGAACTGTTTTGAAGGTTTTGACGCCTTTGTCAAAAGCTTCATCCAGTTCTCCGTCTGGAGGCTTTATTTCGCAAATTTAACCGAATAACCGTTTTCTCCTTCTGCAATACCAGCAGAACCGCATAGTTCCCGCAATTCTTGCTAATAAGAAAGGTGGAATTATATGCCGGAACCCGGAATAGGTTGGAGAAGTATGTCAATGTGCATACAAAGAAAGCGTATTATATCATTTTTGGACTTAAAATTTTCTGAAGAATAGAAAATTACTAAATTACAATTGTTAAGAAGAGAAAAGCTTGTGTATCTTCGGATCTATCGCGGCCCGGCAATACGGGTGATTCTGGTTACTTTTTTCACCCCTTTTACTCTTTTAAGCAGCGCTTCCGTACACCAAAAGCATCCGGAGGCCAGAGTTGTTTTTCAGCTGCATTCATACTATTATAATTATAAGGGGTTTAAACAATCTCCATTATGAAAATAAAATTCGCACTTCCCATCTTTCTTATCTATTTGCTTCTTTTTTCAAGAATACCGTCAATCAGTTACGCCGCAACTTCGACAAAAATAATGACATTTAACGTCCTAAGTGATCCCCCGGGAGGTTTGTGCAATCTCACCAATAAACAAAACATGCAGGCGATTGTAAATTTTATAAAAAACAATGGTATTTCTGTTGCCGCCTTGCAGGAAGTTGTGAAACAAAAAGACAGTGACGCATGCGATTTTGACCACATACAATATCTTAAAGATGCCGTAGCTTTAACAGCACCAGGGTATACCGTCACTGAACGGGAATATATCCATGCCCAGCAAGGAAGCCGCGAAATGTGGTGGTACCGGGTATTTTTACATAATACGCCGATCATACCTCCGATTGTTTCCACGTCAACTGCTGCATCTAATAGTCAAGGAGCTGAGGCTATAGTCGTTGACACTCCTGTTGGCAGAATACGTTTTATCAATCTTCATCCTCAACCGGGTACGCAGGCACTTACCCTTGATACGCATCTTCTTCCGTTTATCGATCAATTTCGAAGTGATGGGATACCCATGGTTATTATGGGAGATTTTAATCTTAGATATGATTTTGCAGATGCGGCTCCTGTTTTGAAACGTATTGAAGATGCTGGCTTTTACCGTGCTTGTGATCCAGTCAAATTTCCAAACGGAAACTGCAATGATACAGTAAGAGATCCAAATAGCAATTTTGCAGTTGACTATATATTTATAGATAAACGAGCAACCTTTTCAGTGAGAAATGCTTACGTTGAGCAATCGCTTCAGTTTTCCGATCATTTGCCTGTTGTTGTTGAACTTAGTAGTCAGCCCGCCAATACTCCTCCCGTTGGCTATTTAGACTCAGCATCTTGTACCTCTTTTTCAGGATGGACGTGTGATGCAGATAAATTTAGTCAGACACTGAAAGTACAATTCTACGATGGTTCTACCTATATAGGTGAAACAACTGCAAATCAGACAAGAGTTGATCTTGAACCACTGTGTGGTGGTACAAACAACCATGGCTATACCTACACAACACCCAGCTCTCTTAAAGATGGAAAGTCACACTCTATATCCGCCTTTGCAATTAATATTCTTCCCGATGGTACCGTAGGGGGTAGTAATGTGCTTCTTACCAGTTCTCCCAAAACTTTCACGTGTGCAGCACCTACTGCAATACCTACTTCAACACCAATACCTACTCCAACCATCATTCCTATCCCCGGAGACAACAATCCAAAAGACGGGAAGATATCAACTACTGAACTCTATGCAATTTTACGAAGTTATTACACTAATACTCCTTCTTTAGATACCAATGGTGATGGGAGGATCAATAGTATGGATTATATCTTTGTACGTCCGTATATACGGTAGTTTTTATTACAGTCGAAGAAAAAAACGACACTCATAAAAAATTCCGGCGACATCCTTGCGCGACTAACGTCAGATGCACCACTTGTTAAGATTGCTAAGATATAACGAGTAAATCCAGACATAAGATCATTTGTATATTCTCTTTCTTTCGGGTAGTATTATTCATATCTTATTTGTTGTACCATTGAACAAGTTTGTTACAATCCTTTACTATGGCTCAATCATTAATCATTGTCGAGTCACCAACGAAAGCACGAACACTGTCCCGTTTTTTGGGAAGTGATTATCGTATAGAAGCATCAATGGGGCACATTCGTGATCTGCCGGAAAAGAAACTGGGCGTCGATGTTGAAAAGAATTTTCAGCCGACGTATGAAATCCCTAAGAAAAAAGAAGAAATTGTCAAAAAGTTACAATCACTCGTAAAAGATGCTTCGGATATTATTCTGGCAACTGATCCGGATCGGGAAGGGGAGGCAATTGCCTGGCATGTGGCGAACATATTATTAAAGGATCAAAATAAAACAGATAGGTTCAAACGCATCGTCTTCCATCAAATTACCAAATCAGCCATTGAAGAAGCGCTCAAACATCCCCGTACTATTGACATGGATCTGGTTGATGCCCAACAGGGAAGACGGGTTCTTGACCGCCTCATGGGTTACAAACTTTCACCTCTTTTGTGGAGTAAAGCAGGAAAACGATGGCTCTCTGCAGGACGCGTCCAATCGGTAGCCGTTCGGTTAATCGTCGAACGCGAACGGGAAATTTTGGCCTTTATTCCTGAAGAATATTGGGATTTATATGCACATCTCAAAACGAAAAATGAAAAGGGAGAATTCATAGCCCAATTAGTTAAGATTGGGGAGAATAAAGCCGAAGTAAAAAATAAAGAACAGTCAGATAAGATTATCTCAGATCTTGAAAAAGCAAAATACATTGTTTCGAGAGTTTTGAAAACGACTCATCTAAGAAGTCCATACCCACCGTTTATTACCTCAACACTTCAAAGAACAGCCGCGTCCTTTTTTGGGTGGTCCGCGCGAAAAACCATGACGATTGCACAAAATCTCTATGAAAAAGGAAAAATAACCTATCATCGCACCGACTCAGTCCATTTAGCCCCCGAGGCGATGCAGCTTGCCCGGGACCACATAGAAACCGCCTACGGAAAAAAGTATTTACCGGAAAAACCCAATTTCTATCAAACAAAATCAAAAGTGGCCCAGGAAGCGCATGAAGCGATACGGCCAACCCGCCTTCGCCAAGGCTCCGGCGGGCAAGCTTCAAAATCCGGTAGTACTCTTGGAAGAGATCATGAGAAATTATTAGATATAATTACCCGAAGATTCGTTACGTCTCAGATGAAGCCACAGGAAGTAGAACGGACAACGGTTGAGGTGGCTGCTTCTGTCATTCCCCCGCCGGCC
>MGAO01000034.1:5853-9223 GCA_001788215.1 Candidatus Roizmanbacteria bacterium RIFCSPLOWO2_01_FULL_40_14
TTAATGGATGGCGTGTGCTTTTTCCGACAAAAGCAGAAACACAAACTATTCCAGAAGTTTCCGATAATGATCCGCTTGATTTAATAAAACTTGATCCACAGCAGAAATTTACCCAGCCGCCTGCTCGTTACAATGAAGCCTCACTCATAAAAACTCTTGAGGAGCAGGGGATTGGTAGACCTTCCACCTATGCGCCGACCATTTCTACTATTCAGGCCCGGCAATACGTTGAGAAAAATGAGAATCGCGCCTTTTGTCCAACAGAACTCGGCATAGCAATCAATGACTTTCTAGTGAAACACTTTGACGATATTATCAATGTGTCCTTTACGGCAGAGATGGAGGATAAATTAGACCAAATTGCCAATGGAAATAAACAGTGGGAAGATACGATCAGAAAATTCTGGAATCCATTTGAAAAGGGAATTGAAAAGGCACAAAAAAGTTCAGAGAAGATTAAAATTCAAGGAAAGAAAACAGGAGAAAAATGTACGGAGTGCGGGGGAGATCTCGTTGAGAAAATTGGAAAATTTGGAAAATTCCTCGCCTGCAGCAATTTTCCAACGTGCCGTTTCACTAAGCCAATTATTCAGACACTTGATATAAAATGTCCTGAATGCGGCGGCGATATTGTTATTAAGAAAACGAGAAAAGGCAGGAAATTTTTTGGATGCAGTAATTATCCGACATGTACATTTGCCTCATGGCAAAAACCGGAAGTTAAAGATGGAGTAGCGCCATCTCGTGGCGCGTCCACTAAATAAAGCGCAGCACAAGTGCTGCTACTCCAATATATATTTATATATTTGCTTCTTTTCTTCCTGTTCTTTAATTTCCGCCGAAAATTATATACCAATGTATTAATACATTGGTACACATTATCCGAAGTTGTTTGATAAATTTCTTGAATTGTTGCTATACTTATAGAGTATGTTTCGTAAACTTGCCCTTGGTATTTTAACTCTCATAGTAGTCTCAATTGTCATACCATCTACACTTCTTGCTCAGAAATCAGCAAGTGATATTTTAGAAAAAACAAAAGATGATCTGACTCCCGAAAGTGTTGCTCAACAGAATGAACAGGATACCAACTCATTTATTAAACTAATCTGCGACACTATTACGATTCCTTTGATTTGTCCGGCGGTTCCGGTACACAACATTTACGCACCCGAATCTCAAACGATCAAGGAAAATGAACAAAACACGCAAGATCAAATCGATGAACTGAAACGTATCGATGAAGAACTGACACGGTTATCTGACGAATTGGAATCCGGGGATATTGCGGGGACGTCGAGCGCCCAAGTTCTATCGGGTAGTACCAGTGTGTCACTAATCGACAGGATTAAAAACATATTCGGTACGAGAAAACCAATTGCCGGTCATACGCTTCCACAAGCAAGGCAGTTACAGTCGAACACAAACGAAACTAAAGTACAGGAAGTTGCAACCAATCTGCTGCCGGAAGCACTGCAGCAAAAGACTTCCGGACTAACGTCAACTCCGGGATTAACACCGGGTCCAACGGGTGGAGTTACGAATCCAAATGTAACAGGATCATTGCGCGAGCTTATTATGCAGGTAGCTAGTGTGTTTGGTGTTCCGTGGCAAGTGTTGGAAGCAACGCTTCATATTGAAGGAGAACATGTTTTTGGGCTTTCCTCAGACGAAATTATTCAATATCAGGAGCCAAATGCTCAAGTTCCAACAAATTGTAATCCAAACGTTTGTTCGGCAGCTGGACCAATGCAATTTACGACGGGATACGATAATTTGGGCACTCCACGTTGTACTGCATGCGGATTAGCAACCTGCCCGAACGCTTGGTCAAGTTATCAAAATGCAGTTACAGAAAAAGTAAACGATGGGAGAATGCCTAATGTCTGTAATTTGAAGGATTCTTTATACGCCGCCGCCAAAAAATTAAAAAACGACAGTGGAACGGGAACTTCAGAAACAACATGGAATAAAACGGCAGTAACGAAAGCCGCACAAGCGTATTACGGATCGTGCACGCCTTGTAATGTTGCAAAATCGGGTACCGGAGCTTACTATGCATGTCAAAGACTGGGCAAAACATATTGTGACTATGTGTGGGACTATTATCAGGGAACACCGGATGAAGTGGTGGAGCCAACTATTCCGGCAGGATCTACAGGTGGGGGAAGTATTGCACAAGCTTATCCTTTGGTGACAAGTATCCGGTCTGTTTGTAAGTATGGGGGAACGCCGGGGCGTGTTCATCGACTCAATGTCCAAGCAAATAATAACTGTCTCAACAGTGTAATTCCCCAACTTACTTCTAACGCGAAAAATGATTTAGTATATTCTGCAAATGAATATATTAATTTACAGTGTGTCGGTTTAGTAGTGGGGATGAAGTGGCAGTTCGATAATCATGATTTAACAGGAGGAGGTCATGCCATCGACTATGCAAGTAATGTCCCGCCTGAATATCGGTTCGTCAGAAAAGGAAATGGTTTTCCTCGAGTACATGATCTGTTAATATGGGATATGGGCAACGAATATGGCCACATTGCATATGTCATTGAGGTGAATGATGCTAGTTCTGTAGAAGTAATGGAAGCAAACTGGGATTCAGCGGGTGTCGTGAATTCAAGAGTAGTTTATCTGTCAGATCCGAAAGTGTACGGTTGGATAACACGTCTGTAATATGAAACGACTCATTATTTTAATTGGTATTTTTATTGTCATACTGATAGTACTTATTATTTCGTTGGTACTCGGTAGATCGAATGAACACCCTTCTGTTTCTCCCACGCCCACATTGCCTCCTGAAGTTGATCAACTGCGGGTAATTTCAACAATTCCACAAGATGAATCTGAAGATGTCCCTATTACACAACAAATCACGTTAACATTTAATGAACCGTTGACTGAGACAGATATTACTATTCTCATTTCTCCTGATACACCCGTTACCACTACTTTTCAAAATGATGTACTGATTATTTCTCCTAATCCAACTTGGCAAGAAAGTACTGCATACCGGATCGCCATTCGATATCCTGATCCGAATAAACTGCCTGATACGATTGATTTTATCACCGAAGGAGCAGGTGAAATTACATTTCCTGATACTGCACCTAATCCCACTTCAGTTGCAGAGTCAGAACAATTTGTTTTAAAAGAGCGTCCAGACATTTTTCTAAAAAATAAAACGCCCTATGCAGAAGAATTATTTTCTATCATTTCAGACTATGACTCTGAAACGCAGAAGTTTGAATTTCTTGTCGAAATTCCCGAGGGAGTTACCGAAAGCGACGGAAGATTTGCAGCTGAAACATGGATGGAGTCGTTAGGTCTTACTCCTGCGCAAATCAATTCGCTTTCTATTGAATATATT
>MGAO01000035.1 GCA_001788215.1 Candidatus Roizmanbacteria bacterium RIFCSPLOWO2_01_FULL_40_14
CCAATTTGAGGGTCTTGCGGTAGATAAAGGATTGGGAATTGGCGATTTGAAAGGCGTTATGGAATTTTTTGTCCATGAGTATTTTGGTCCCGAACGGCAAATGCGCTTACGACCGTTTCATTTTCAGTTTACTGAACCATCTTTTGAAATTGATATTACGTGTGATGTCTGCAAGGGAAAAGGATGCCGTCTCTGTAAAGAAGGATGGCTTGAACTCGGTGGTTCGGGTATGACGCATCCGAATGTCCTAAAAAATGGGGGAATTGATCCCAAGAAATATTCGGCTTTTGCATTTGGTTGGGGAGTGGAGAGAGTTTTAATGATGCGGGAGGGAATCAATATTCCTGATTTACGGATGCTGTATTCAAATGATGTGAGGTTTTTAGAGCAATTTTAAATGAACATCTTAGTACCCCACAGTTGGTTAACAGAATACGTCAAAACGGATGCCAAACCGCGGGAGATTGCGCGGTTGCTTTCATTGCATAGCGCTTCAGTTGAACGTGTTGAACAAAGGGGTGATGATTGGATATATGATATTGAAGTAACCACCAACCGCATTGATATGGCGGGAGTTATCGGACTCGCCCGGGAAGTTGCCGCAGTACTCAACCAGAATGGGATTGCGGCAGAATATAAAGAACTGCTTGTTTCTGAACCTGAAAACGTTTCTGAATCTCTCCCTATCACGATTAAAAATGACCCGAAATTATGCAGAAGAGTACTGGGTGTCGTAATTGACAACATAGAAATGGGCAAGTCACCCCAGTGGATGAGACAGCGACTTGAAAAATCAGGAGTGAGGTCTCTGAATACTATTGTCGATATCACCAATTATGTCATGCTCGAGACTGGTCATCCAACGCACGTGTTTGACTATGACCGTATTAAAACAAATACCTTACTAATTCGACCATCTAAAAAAGGCGAAAAAATAACGACCTTCGAAGGAAAAGGATATACGCTTTCGGGTGACGATATAGCTATCGACGATGGAACGGGAGAAATAATCGATTTGCCGGGCATTGCGGGCACAAAAAATAGCGTGGTCACAAACGACACGAAACGGATATTGTTTTTCACCGAGAATAATGACGCCCACCGAATCAGAAGAACGTGTATGACGCTCGGCATACACACGTACGCGTCAAACATTAATAAAAACAGACCAGATCCTGAGACGGCAAAAATAGCCATGCTCAGAGGTATACAGCTTTATCGAGAAGTCGCCAAGGGAACGGTGGCAAGCAGAATTGACGATCAGTACGAAAAATCTGATGATCCCAAACCGGTCACCGTTTCGTCAGAAAAAATAAAAACATATATGGGCAAACAGCTGCCCACGCAACAAATAGTAAGCATCCTCACCCCTCTGGGATTTGCGGTAACGGATGAACTCACCAATAAACATTATACGGTTACTATTCCTTCTTGGAGACGGGCTGACGTTACTATTGAAGAAGATATCATCGAAGAAGTGACCCGGATATATGGATATCACAACATACAGAGCCGAGTAAAAATAGGTGAACCGGTACCACAATCTTCAAATACCAAACAATATTGGATGACGAAAGTAAAACACGCATTAAAATACGGGGGATTCACAGAACTATATACCTCATCGCTGGTTTCTTCTGAACTTCTCAGTACCTACGGATTCGACCGGAAAAAATGCATTAAGATTAAAAATCCACTCTCTGAAGAAGGGGAGTATTTACGACCAAGTTTAATACCCGGCATTGTGCAGGCATTGGTAGAGAATAAGAATCGAAAAGAAGAATTAAGATTGTTCGAATTGTCCAGAGTGTATTTGGAAAATAATGTAGTTGCGCCATCTCATGGCGCCATACGCAATCAGCCTGTTCAAGAACCAACCATGTTGACATTTGTCATACATGAACCCGACACTAAACAGTCATTCTATAAAGCGAAAGGAATTGTGGAATCGCTCTTTGATGAATTACGAATTACGAATTACCTGCCTCGCCGGCAGGCAGGCGAATTACGAGTTGAAATCGACGAATCATGTCCCATCGCAAATCAACTTCACCCGATCCGACGTGCATCCATAACAATGAAACAACCTGCCCGCAATGCTTCCCGCAATATGCGGGATGCAGGCGGGTCGAACAGTGAAACAATGCAAACAATTGGTCTTATTGGTCAAATCAATGATTCCATCCTCGTTGATATAGATTTTGATATGTTGATACGTTATGCTTCAACTAAAAAGTCCTATACTCCCATCCCTGAACATCCGCCGGTTATTGAAGATATGACTCTTACGATTAAACCGAGCACGCACATCGGTCCGGTTATGGATACCATAAAAACCGCAAGCACGCTAGTCAAAGAAGTCACGTTAACAAGTCAGTATGAAGATAAACTGACGTTTCGCATTACCTTCCAAGATCCAAAGAAAAATTTATCAGACAAAGAAGTCGGGGAAATAAAAGAATTAATAAAAGCGAAACTACAAATTTAGGGGGTGAATTATCTTGGAATTTAATCTATCTGGCATTTACCAGTGGGAAACAGAATCAGATGAAGAGGCGCTAAACCGATTAAGAAATCTTCGTGAGCAAGCGGATCAAGGATTTCATAATGCCGCAGGAATGTACGAAAAATCTCCTTCCAGAGAAACGGCAGATGCAGAAGACGATGCGCACACTGCATATATTACATTAGCGATGCTCCCTCTGAGTGATTTTCGGAGAGAAGTGTCTGTTGTTTTGTTTAATGGACAGAGAATACCTATCATAAAAGGTGTTGGTTATGAGCACTATTTAGACGCCGCACAACAAGAAAGAGAAGAATTTGAAAGAATGATGAATGATTTCATTTCGTAATTGGCATGTTGTAAAATAAACCAACCATGAATAAACAAGAGTCTTTTTGTCGTCAGATTATTAACTTTGCATATCTCCAGGCAGAACGTAATTATGAACCGCCTCAAGAGCTCGTCGGATACTATGCAGATTTGTGTTTGCGGACAGATTTCAATCCTGCGGCAATTGAAATATTTCGTGAAGTCATGGATGCCTACTATCATGGAGGATTTATACAGAAATCTACGCTAGTCGTCGGACCCGTACAATTCAATATTCCGACAAAGTTCCATCCACGAGAGAAAATACCCCTTTTTTAAAAGAAACACAATCGTCATCTTGAAAACTCTCAAATAATTGATATACTGAATACATGGCAAAGAAAAAGAAACAACACAATCCACAATCTTCTTTCGCTGATCACACTCTAATACATATAGAAAAACGACTGGGGAAGAAAATAGACACAGCATTTGAAAAGCAGACAAAGCTGTTTGATATCGTATACAGAAATCTGCTGAATCAGGAAATAGGAAAGGTAAACAACCGATTAGATAGTTATTGGGAACTAGTCAAAGAACAATTTATATTTCAGAAGGAACAAATTAACACTAGGTTTGATGAGCAGGAGGAAAAATTTAGTGTAAGGTTCGAAAAGATAGATGCACGGTTTGATGAGCACGAAAAGAAGTTTAATGCTCGTTTTGACGCACATGACAAGCGTTTCGATTCACTCGAAGCCAAAATGGATTTGTTAATAAGCCTTATCAGAAATACACCTACGAGAGAAGAATTTAATCAGCTCAAAGAAAAAGTTGATCTTATTGATAAACGCACACAATTGCTCGTTAATTAGTCACAAGGTCGAGTTTGGAGTAAGTATGGGTGTTTTTGTTGGCTCTTCTTCCTCCTCCGGTGTCGGCGTCGGATTTTCTTCATCAACACCCGACACGCCACCTGAAGCGACATACGATTCATTATTAAGAGATCGTACCCATGTATCGATCCCTTCCTGCCAATAATTTTTTTCACTGGAAAGGGGATCGTCTTCTTCAAAATACATGACATCTTTTTCTTCGTATTCTCCTTTTTCAATCTCTTCGCTCGTTGCCCTCCTGCCTCGGTCATTCTTTGAAACTTTCAGTCTTTGATAGATAGGAGCCGTATCAGTTGGTTCCGTTCCCTTAATAAAATATTCACTTCTTATGGGTTGGCCGTCTCTCGGAAGCCCTCCTCCGTAGGCATCGATCTGCAAAGCAACAACGTTTTTCGGTACATCGATAATGCCGTCTGAGCGACCCGACGAAATAGTCTCACGCATCACTCGATTCCAGATGGGAGCAGCACCGGTCACTCCTGAGGCAAGAGAAGGATCCATAGGAGAATTATCATTATTTCCCACCCACACGCCAACCACCGTTTCTTTGGTAAATCCAACCGTCCAGTTGTCCCGTTTATCATCGGTAGTTCCGGTCTTAACGGCGACGGTATTTCCCGCAATATGAAGCCAGGAATTCGAACCGAATACTTCCTTACGCGCTTCGTTATCAGACAAAATATGTGAAATAAGAAATGAGACTTCTTCGGAAAGAATCCGTTCTCCCTTCGTCTCTCGGTATTTGAAGAGTGTTTTTCCATTTTTATCCTTCACTTCGAGAATGGAAACTGGCTCATGTTTAATGCCGCCGGTTGCAAATACGCCATAACTTTGGGATAAATCAAGAAGTGTCACTTCACCGCCGCCTAAAGCGACGGACAATCCGAATCTGCTCATGTTTTCCTGTGTTGGCTCGAGCGTGTCCAGCCCCATCCGATAGGCTGTTTCGAGAAAATTATTCAGTCCTACCAGAGCAAGTGTCTTAACCGCTGGTACATTAATGGAATTGCCGAGCGTAAAACGCATCTGCACGGGACCTCGAAATTTTTCATCATAATTTTTTGGCTCATAAAATTCTTCCTCGCCGCCTCCGGGAAATTTGGTCGGTACATCCATGATAAGAGTAGATGGCGTAAATCCACTCTCAAAGGCAGTCGCGTAGACGAGCGGTTTTAGTGCAGATCCCGGCTGTCGCAATCCTTGAACAACGACATTAAACTTTCCCTGAAAATCTGCATCTTCTTCTGAATCATAGTGTTTAGATCCGACCATCGTGAGAATTTCCCCCGTTTGAGGGTCAAGAATGACAATAGCACCGTTTGATACTTTAAGTTTTTGTACTTTTTCGAGCTCTTCTTCAAGAATGCCTTCTGCCTTCAATTGAAGATCGCTGTCAAGTGTTGTCGTAACGCGCAATCCGCCGCCTTCAACCATATCTTCACCGAATTGCTCAACGAGTTGTTTCCGCACATATTCGACAAAATGCGGGGCATCAAACGTACTCTCTCGGCCGGCAAACTGTATGTGAGGCAATTCTGCTTTCGCTGCTTCTTCCTCCTCACGGGTGATATATCCTTCATCGCGCATACGTCGGAGTACATGTTCCGTTCGACCAATATACGCATCGGGTGTGTCACTGTACGGTGAATAGATACTGGGAAGCTGAGGAAGCCCCGCGAGTATAGCAGATTCAGTTAGATTTAATTCCTTTGCCGGTTTCCCAAAATATAACTCTGCGGCGCTTTCCACACCCCACGCCGTTCCGCCATACGGGGCTTCATTCAGATACATCGTGAGAATTTCGTCTTTGGTATACTTCCGTTCAATTTGAACAGCTAAAATAAATTCTTTAATTTTGCGGGGAAGCGTACGTTCAGACGTCAGTAATACATTTTTTACTAACTGCTGGGTAAGGGTAGATCCACCTTGTAAATCCCCTTTAAAAACAATGGTAAAAAATGCCCGGGCAATACCCATGGTTGAATATCCCACATGGGTATAAAATGTTTTATCTTCTACGGCAACAACTGCATTCTTTAATGTTTCGGGAATGTCTTCTTTAGATATCGGCTTTCTGTTCTCATCCGCATATACATCATAGAGGGCTTTTCCTTCTCGATCAGAGATAATCGTTGAAAATCCTTCTTTTCGGACAATCTTGTTTGGATTGGGAAGATCTTTTGCAAACCAGGCAAATACCGCAATCGCGGCAAAGAAAATAAAAAGCACGGCAAAACCCGTTACTATAAAAAACGAGGAAATAAGCTTTTTACGATTTCTGATGTGGCGGCGCGTAATTTTTACCTTCCGTGCCCGGGCAAAATCAATCATAAATTCATTAAAGCATTAAAACTTTAAAACAGTATAGTATCACAGTATAGGAATTATATCTTTTGTAATCCTAACCGGCAAGTTCATCTTGTTTTAATGTTTTCATGTTCCCGTGTTTTAATGAGAGTTCGTGCTATAATTCATATATGAATCAAATGGAAGAACTATTAATTCGCGGCGTTGATACAATCTATCCGAATATAAAGGCACTCGAGAAAAGAATAGAAAATGGAAAGCCACTACGTGTTTACATCGGCGTTGACCCGACCGGTACAAAACTCCATATCGGCCATAGTATTGGACTGTCGAAACTACAGGAGTTTGCTGACGCAGATCATGAAGCCATTTTGCTTTTTGGGACGGGAACCGTTTTGGTTGGTGATCCATCTCAGCGTTCTGAGGCGAGAAAACGGATTACGGAGGATGAGATTAATGAAAACATAAAAACATGGAAAGAGCAGGTTTCAAAAATAATAGACTTCGAGAAAGTAAAAGTGGTTCAAAACTCAGACTGGCTTTTGAAATTGACATTGAAAGATATTATCGATATCGCTTCGAATATTACTGCTGTTCATTTATTTAAACGAGAAAGTTTCCAAAGAAGAATTGATAAAGGAGACACGGTGTGGTTTCATGAAACAATGTATCCG
>MGAO01000036.1 GCA_001788215.1 Candidatus Roizmanbacteria bacterium RIFCSPLOWO2_01_FULL_40_14
GCCTCAATTTTTTTAACTTCCTCTTTTATCATAACAACAAGTTTTTTAATTTGTTCCGTTGTTTGCAGTGTTTCCCTTCGTTCTGCAAATGAGAAAAGTTCGATATCCCGTGGCTTTTCTCTTTTTCGGGCAAAGGGATTTATACCCATGCGCTCAGGCGACATAATGCCGTCATCAAACCCACCATCGTAGGTATTAGGTTCACCTGCAGAAGGAGACGGAAGACCGGCCAATGAACGAGCTCCATCACGTACAGCCGAGCCAATATTATCTCTCGCCGATTGAACAGTTTGTTTTCCGATATCTGACAGACCTTCAAAAACTGATCCTGCTATAGATCTTGTTGAAGCGCCAGCTCCGCCTTTCTTAAACGTTGTCATATGTAGTGCCTATTTTATCACAAGAAGTCCAAAATAACCACATTTATTTATTTTATAGGCTTAGTAATCTATCGAGTGTTTTTTGGCGCCGGATCATATTGGCAAGGTAGTATTTATTTTTCTCGACCGCTTCTTTTTCTTTCTTATCTTCTATTTTATCAATCGCATCGGCTATTTCCTTTTCATCAACCGTTATATTTTCTTTTTCGGTAATATAATCAAGCAAAAATTCGAGTTTATACGTGTTTGTTACTTCCTGCTCAACTTGACTTCTTACCTGGTCTGGAGTTAAATTCTTGCTTTTTGCGTACGTTTCAATCGTTAATCCCAATTTCTTAATTTCATCGAGTAAATTCGTTAAGCGGCGATCAGTCTCGTTTTTGACCATAATAGAAGGAATTGTCAAATCAGTATTTATTAACAACGATTCGAGGATGGCGTTAAGCATCTTCTGTCGTTTCTCTCGATTGTTCATTACTGATTGTTCATTGTTGTCTTTTCCCGGAAGCCACAAATCGTCTTTTTTCATATCTCCCTTCGCATCTTGGATGACTTTTTTGTAGTTATCCGCTTTAATCTCCGGCATTTCTGCGGTGATGGCGGTAATTTGCCAATCTTCCTCATCTTTAGCTTTATCAAGACGAATGTCCGGCTGAATAATAGGCTTGATGTTGTTGTCTCTTACTGCCTTTGTATACGATTCAGGTACGATATGTTTAATGACCTCTTCATATACCTTGCTTTTATTCAATTCTTTTTCTGCTTGTGCGCGCGGGGCCTTTCCTTTTCGAAAACCTTTTATTTCGACGTGTTTAATAAGCTCATCAACCGTTTTATCGTATTGCGTTTTAATTTCACTCCATGGGATCGTTATGGCCAATTCAACCGTCCGGTCGGTATGTTTCGTAACCTTTGTATTCATTTGTATAGTATATCAGATACTGCTAAGTTACGAATTTATAGATTAAATTATGGTATTGACATGATTCTCTATCTTTGCTATTCTTCGATAACTTCAGTAAACACCATGGCTACAGAAACAACGTCTCAAAATAAAAACTTTGTTACTCCCTTATTGGTTCTTCTCCTCATCGGAGCGGCATTTGGCATAGGATATATGTGGCAGCGTATACAGATGCTTGAAAGTGGATCAAAGACAAAAGAAGTTGCGGGCGTTGCTCAACCAGATGCCGGTGTTGAACAACCAACGGGCGAAGTAGCACCTGTTACCGATGCTGATCATGTACGGGGCGATAGCAATGCACAAATCACGTGGATTGAATATTCAGATCTTCAGTGTCCGTATTGTGCACAGATTCATCCTGACCTCGTAAAATTACTGGATGAATATGATGGTAAAGTGAGATGGGTCTATCGTCATTTTCCCTTAGATCAAATTCATCCATACGCTCGCCCACTTGCTCAGGGATCAGAGTGTGCCGCTACTCTTGGCGGAGACGATAAATTTTGGGAATTTGTGGATTATACTTTTGAAAACGAAAGTACAGATCCAAAGGCTGTTGCAACAGCTATCGGATTGAATGCAGCACAATTTGATACGTGCTTAAATTCTGAAGAAGTTAAAACGCGCGTTGAGAATGACTATAACACGGGTATTACCGCCGGTGTTCGCGGAACGCCGGGAAACTTTGTCATTGGGCCAGACGGCGAAACAAAAACAATCCCCGGTGCACTCCCTTATGCACAACTAAAGGCAACCGTTGACGGAATCTTATAAAATAACAGAATCCCCTACTTCAAATCCTTTTTCATCTGATAACCCGCCTTTCACTTCCAAAACATGATCAACCGGTTTATCGGGACTATATCGTTTCAACTGAGCATCAGAAATTCCCGATTCAGGTTGCGCACTCTTATCAATATCAATGATAGTATTATCCTTAATCCAAATAATATCAATAGGAATTTCCATCCCTTTCATCCAGAAAACTGGCGGATAGGGTTGATTCTTAAATGGAAATAACATACCGTAGTTATCTGATAAGTGAGTCTTGCCGCCAAGCCCTTTTGATTTTTTCTCAGATGTATCCGCAATTTCTACGTAGATTACCACTTCATCAATAATGACTTTATTTTCTGACCAGTATGGAGTTATTTTAATTACTCCCTGTTTTAATACTTGTTCATAATTGCGAGATTGTATGGTTCCGATTACTCGCAAAATAATTAATATAAGAATTAATAAACAACTAGCTAAAATAATAGTTTTGCGATTGAAATGCATGTGTTATTTAGTATACTAGATTACGTTGTCATTCACGCAAAAGCGGGAATGACACTCATTAGATCCTGAAATAAATTCAGGATGACGAATTAATCATGGTTAAAGTACAAAAAGCAGACGGTTCAGTTGAAGATTATTCGGAATATAAAGTACGATCATCTCTCGAACGTGCGGGTGCTGATGAACAAACGATTAGAGATATTACTGGACATATCAACACAAAACTATTTGAAGGGATATCTTCACAAGACATATACATGCTGATTTACAACGAGTTGAAACGGAAAAATCACATGCTTGTTTCCCGTTATAATTTAAAGCGCGCCATTATGGAGTTGGGGCCCACAGGATATCCATTTGAAAAATTCATTGCCGGAGTACTGAATACACAAGGATATTCAACCGAAGTAAGCCAAATGGTTCCCGGAGAATGTGTCTATCATGAAATTGATGTCATTGCAAAAAAAGACGGTAAACGTATGATGATAGAGTGTAAATTCCACAACCGTCCGGGTACAAAGTCGAAAATCCAGACTATTCTGTATACGTATGCGCGCTTTATGGATGTGAGTATGCATAACGAATTTCACGAAGCTTGGCTAGTGACCAATACGAAAGTAACCCAAGAAGTAATCGAATATGCAAAATGTAAAGGACTGACCGTCATTGCGTGGGATTATCCCCACCATATGAGTCTTCGAAAATTGGTTGAAGATTCCAATTTACATCCGATTACCGCTCTTGATCATTTATCTACTGAGAGAAAGCGTCAGCTTCTAGAAGAGGGCGTTGTGTTTGTGAAGGACATGAAGGAATAACTCCGTGTTATTCCCCCGCCGGCCGGCCGGGGAATCTACATGACAAATAGACGTTGTGCATTTTCTGTTGTTTTCTTTGCAATGACTTCGCAGGATAGATTAAGCAGTTTTGAAATAACATCAGCAATAATTATTACATTCTTCGGCTCGTTGGTCCCGCGGAGCGGGATCTGGCTCCGCCAGAGATATTCTTTTCTGCTTCGGAGGGGTTCGGGAAGCAAATATGGTGAGTCGGTTTCTAAAACGAGCATCTCGAGAGGAACTCGTTTGATAAATTCCTGCTTTTTCTGGTCATAGGTTATATCTCCATCGACACCGATGAACATGTTGTGTTCTTTTGCAAAAGAAAGCAATCGTTCACTCGGTTCACAACAGTGAAACACAGCTCTTCCTACAAGTTTGGTGTCCCAGTTATCAGCCAAAATTTTCAACACATCATCCGTTGCCTCTCGATTGTGAATGATCAGTGATTTATGGTGTTTGATTGCCAGATGAATTTGTTTTGCAAATAATTCACGCTGTATGGCCAGAAAATGTTCATCCACTACATATTGTTCGTACTTAGTGTTCTCATAGACGTGTCGGTCGATGCCGATTTCTCCAACAGCTATTACTTTTGAATGAGAAAGTAGTTTCTCGATTTCTGTGACTAAATTCGTAACTCGTCTTGCGAAGCGAGATCTGGCTTCGCCAGATAATTCGTAACTCGTAATTTGAAAAGCGTGATGGGGGTGGATCCCGACTGCTCCATACAATCCCTCATGTTTTTCTGCTATTTCGATTGCTTTTTTTGACGATTCGATATCTGTTCCAGGAATAACTATTTGTGTGACATCAGCGTTCTTTGCGCGACGGATTACTTCGTCAACATTTTTTTTGAAACGGGAAAAATTAAGATGACAGTGAGTGTCAAACATGAGATGTGCCAGGGAGAGGAGTCGAACCCCCACGGACTAAGTCCACATGGTCCTAAACCATGCGCGTCTACCATTTCGCCACCCTGGCGGGTTGGTACTACGTATTATAACAAAGAAGAGCGTTGGTTTATGAGGTGGTAGTTTCCCCTAGATTTATTTGTTGTGCTTCTTGCATACGATTTGCAATTTCTGCGAGCGCCCATGTGGCTAAATAATTATTATCTAGGTATTTTTCGTAACCTTCTTCAAATACACCATTTAAAACAATCCACTTTTTCCCATACTCGCCATTATTTTCTGCCATTTGTGTTAATTCTTCAATAGCCTTGCGACGGACAAATTCGCCGGCAAGATAGTTGCGAGCATGCTTCATGCCAGCATCTGAGGGAGCAAATAATTCAGTATTGGTTAATTGATAAAGATTGATACGGGATATAAATATTTCTGCTAAATACTCATCGGATTCTCTTTCCTCAATTGTTTTCATTTGAATGGATTATATCATGGCATTAAACTATCGAGAGATTTTATTGCTCTTACTTTTTGGCCGGTTGACATATCTTCTATGATATACCCCTTATCCTCAATCTGTTTTCTAATCTGGTCCGCTTCGTTGAATTTCTTTTCTTTTCTCAATTGTGCACGCTGATCGAGGAGACTTTGAATTTCATGAGGAATTACTGTTTTTTCTGCAGTCTGTTGTCTGCTGTCTGAGAGTCTTAGTCCCAGGATTTCATCAAAACTCATCAGCAAATCATATTTATCTTCAGATGGAATATTGCTTTTGACTGCTCCCCAGACAACGGCTAGGGCTTCGGGCGTATTTAAGTCATTTTCTATCGCTTGTGAAAATTTTTCCTGGAAAGACTTTGTTTTTTGAAGTTTTTCTGGAGAAAGGATCGTTCTTTTAAAATTTGTAGTGGCGCGATTCATCGCGCTCTTATTTTTGGCGTCATAAATGCCGCCACTACGCAACTGATTGATGATATTCATTAATTTGTTGCGTGCTGATTTAGCCGATTCCAATGCCACCCACGTGAAATTTTGCTGGGTTCGATAATGGGCGGTCAAATAAAAATAGCGTAGATCGAGCGGATCAAATCCTTTTTGCTCAACATCTTGAATACGATAAAAATTACCGAGGCTTTTACTCATCTTTGTTCTGTCTACGGTCAGAAAGTTATAGTGCATCCAAAATCGGACAAACTGTTTTCCGGTCGCTCCCTCGCTCTGTGCAATTTCATTCGGATGATGAATAGAAAGATGGTCAATTCCACCGGTATGAATATCGATTGTTTCCCCAAGATATTTCATACTCATAGCACTACACTCAATATGCCATCCGGGGAATCCATCGCCCCACGGACTTTCCCAATGCATAGTATGATCCGAAAATCGTCCGACTCTCTTAAACCACAGTGCAAAATCTGCAGAGTGTTTTTTATGTTCTCCCGTTTTAACTTTTTCCCTGGATGCTATTTGTTTATCTTCTAACGACTGTCCAAACAACTCACTATATTTGTTAAATTTTGTTACATCAAAATATACCGCTTCGGGCGTATCATACGCGTATCCTTTTTCAAATAATTTATGGATAATATTAATTTGTTCTTGTATGTGTTCTGTTGCGCGCGGCTGATAATCAGGGGGAAGAATATTTAGTTTTTTCATGTCTTTATTGAATTCGTCTTCGTAATATTTGGCCACTTGCCAGACAGTTTTTTTCTCACGTTTTGCCCCTTTTTCAAGCTTGTCTTCTCCCTCATCCGCATCAGATACCAGATGACCGACATCGGTAATGTTTTGTACATGCTTCACTTCATATCCAAAAGCAGTCAATGTTCGCTTTAAAATATCATCCATGACATACTTTCTTCCGTGACCGATATGGGGATAATCATATACAGTCGGCCCGCAGGTATAGAGAGACACGTGGGGTGGATTGATGGGTTCGAACGGTTCATTTTTTCGGGTGAGAGAATTATAGAGTTGCAGCATGACGTAATTATAGCTTATTATGTCATTCCCGCGAAAGCGGGAATCCCCATTCTGGAGATTCCCGACTCGCTGATGCTCTCGGGAATGACTGTGGAAAGAAGATCCTTCGGCGCGCTTCGCTTGCTCAGGATGACCGTTACATACGCGATCACATTCCCTGTTTTTGTTGTTTCTCAACATTTTTCCTAGCAAAAAGATCAGGAGCAGATTTATGACTGCCGGTTGCAGCTAGTGCATCGGCCGATGATACGTGCTCTTCCATTTTTTTTGCATGTTCTTCTTGTATTTTTTTAATTTCTTCCTGCTTTTCTTCTTCTTTTTCTTTATCTAAAATTTGTTTTTGCTCTTCCTGTTGTTTTAATATCCATTGTAAATTGGGCACTTCTTTGTTTACCAAATCTTTATCTCTCTGTTGTAGCTCTTCAATCTTCTTTTTGACCTGATTATCAGTACTATTTTGTTGACGCGGGCTATTTGTGGTTTGTTTTTTAACAAGTCCACCGGTCCCCTGTTCGAGTGCTATCATTGCAGTATCCTTTGCAAGATCAACAACTCCTTGTGCTACTTTGTTAGCTACTTGTATTGCTTCTGATGGAATTGATTTGTTTGACATACTTTAAAACCCAAGTGCTGTTTTCGCCTCGTTACTCATTTTATCAGCATCCCACGGCGGGTCAAACGTGAGTTCAACAGTGACGCTTTTTACGCCCTTAATCCGTTTCACTTCATCTGTGACCATCTCCTGAATGGTTCCAAAAAGAGGACAGCCAATAGTGGTAAGCGTCATTAAAATCTCAACATTTCCTTCTTTGTCAATTTCACATCCGTAATACAATCCTAAATCGTACAGACTAATTCCCAGTTCCGGATCGGGAACGTTTTTCATGGCTTGAATTATGTCATCTTTGGTGACTTTTGTCATTGATTTGCTTGTCATTGCGAACGGAGTGAAGCAATCTCACTGTAAAAATGGGATTGCTTCGTCATATCATTCCTCGCAATGACGTCATTTAATACTCTCTTCTTCCGTCAATTGCTCTTCCTAGTGTTATCTCATCAGCATATTCAATACTGGCACCTGACGGAAGACCATACGCTAAACGCGTAATTCTTATTCTGTTTGCTGTTTGCTGTTTGCTAATTGCTGTTAGCTTTTTCACTATATACATACACGTTGCCTCTCCTTCCATATCGGGATTCAGCGCTAATATAATTTCTTCAACGGGTACTTTTGCGATACCATTTGTTCTCTTGATGAGCTGATCTATACGGATATCTTCGGGCCGGATATTATTTAAGGGATCAATTCTGCCATGAAGGACATGATAAATCCCGTGAAATTTTCCTGATTTTTCAACGGCCAAAATATCGATGGGCTGTTCAACGACGGCAATGATGGATGCATCGCGTCGATTATCCGAACAATACGTGCAAGGATCTGTTTCTGAAATATTATGACAACCACTGCATTCTACGGTGTTTTTCTTTAGATTTGAAAGTGCTTCTGCAAATAGATCAAGTTCATGTTGGGGAACATGAAGCATGTAAAATGCCAGACGCTGTGCAGTTTTTGGACCCACGCCCGGAAGACGCTGAAACGCGTCAATAA
>MGAO01000037.1:0-30244 GCA_001788215.1 Candidatus Roizmanbacteria bacterium RIFCSPLOWO2_01_FULL_40_14
ATAGTGGTACTACTATCCTCAATTGCTACCGACCCCTCATTTTCAGAACCTGATCCGTTACCTTGATTTGTTATTGCCACCTCATTACCATCTAAGCCTACTGATGTAGGGATGCCTGCGAGATTATTATTGCCGGTGTTAATAGTTTGTGAAGTATTAGTAGCGTCACCTGTTTCAATTGCAGTATCACCATTTTGGTTATCGGCATTTACATTGTCCTCCTGGCTTTGAGAAATATTTGGAGTATCGGTGTCTTCAGGATTTGATTTAGGTGATTGATCAGTATTTTCTTCCCGGTTCTGTTCTTCATCATTATTTTCTTCGTCTTCATTATGATTATCTTCATCGTTATTACTTGGTCCGGATGGAGCTTTGGGTGCCTCGGGAGCACTCGGTGCTTCGGGTGCAGAGGGAGCTTCAGGCGCTTCTGGAGCCGCATATGCACTGAATGGCGCTATTGTATTTGTTATTAATAATGTCGTAAGTACTAGTGTTATTATTTTTTTCATCTAAAATGTATTTAACTTGTAACTTGTTTCGGGTGTTTGGTTGGGTGTCTCGCGTAAGTGTGACCGCGAAAGACACCCGAACCAATAATCCCTGTTAGAGTCCGAGCAAAGCCATCAGGAATGCGTTTAAATCAAATGTGAAATTAACGTCATGTCCCATCCAGTCGAGTCCTTCTAAATCAACACTGCCGAGTTGGTTCGTGTTGCTATTATTGTGGACTTCGACATCAGCTCCGCCGTTTCCGGTTTTGATGCTTGGATCACCGTTTTGATTACCTTCGGTGTTATCCTCTGCTTCATTGTCACCGGTATCAGAATCAACGTCGACTTCATTTTCCGTCTCGTCGTCGTTCTCCTGGAATGTTTCGAGCTCATCTTCGAATTCAGCCTCGATTTCATTTTCAGAATCGGTGCCGTTTCCGTCAATCTTAGCAAGAATGTCAAGGATACAGCCGCAGTCGAGATCGGCTGCATTGAAGTTGGACATATTGTCCACCAGTACCTTAACATCTGAGTCTCCCGTTTCGATGGCAACTTCGCCTCCGGTATTATCATCGGCGTCGTTATCACCAGTATTAGAATCAACATCAACGTCATTGTCTACGTCAGCATCATTATCTTGATCAAGAAGAACTTCTCGTTCGAGTTCCAGATCAATATCATTATCAGAGTATGATCCGTTATCCAAGATCATGGCACTTATAGAACCAGCACCATTTCCGTTTCCATTCTTTGTTGCAAGATTGCTGTTTGCGAGAGTTATGAGGTCAACTTTGACATCTGAATTACCAGTTGTGACTTTCACGTCGCCTCCGGTATTATCATCGGCGTCGTTATCACCAGTATTTGCATCAACGTCTACATCATTATCGACATCGGCGTCATTCTCTTGATAAATTTCTGTTTTATACTTGAGATCAAGATCAACCTCATTTTCAGAGTGTGTGCCATTGCCGATGATTTTGACTTCTGCATCCTGATCACAATCACAACCATTAACCTCAGCTACGTTTGTATTGGTGCTGTTTTGGACTTTTACATCCACGTCAGCATCGCCGGTTTCAACTTCTACGTCGCCTCCGGTGTTATCGTTAGCTTGGTTGTCGCCCGTGTTTGCATCGACATCGATTTTATTTTCAATGTCTGATTCATTTTCCTGAACGACTGTCGTTTCTCTTTCAATCTCAACATCAGCGTCGTTATCTGAGTTGGATCCGTTTCCAGAAATAGTAATGGTTGTTGCTGCAAATGCTGGAAGAACTGTTTGTACAAAGAGTGCAGCTGTTGCTGCTCCCGTTAAAATGGTTTTCTTAAATATATTCATGTTTCTGTTTCACCTCCTTGCATTGTCGCGTTTGACGCGATTTTTTTAAATTCCAAACATTACTGTTTGGTACACCCGCTCATGGCGTCCTACGACGCTGAGCGGGGACACTTATATTCTTCCCGTTCGTCTTGTTTCCAAAAAAAACGGAGGCCCATATACCGAACTAACTTGTGTTCGATATATAAGCCTCCGTTTGCGGTCAGCTTTAATTTCTAGTGTTGTTTATGTGCTGCCCTACACTATAGATGACAAATATTACTTTGTCAAGACACCATTTTTTTGTATAGTGTGGTGTTCACTCATATGGTGTGGTTTGCGAATATTGCGTTCGGTAATTTGTGTTACTTTATAATCTTGTATAAAAATTTCAACACTACCCCAACCCCGAATGTTTTTTAAGGCGCTTTTTATTTCGTCAATAAGATCAGAACCGACGTGTGTATTTGAAATGGATGAATCTAGCATCATTATATCGTTAAAAATTGATATCAACTGCTTGTTTTTCTCCCTTAATCTCGCCTACGTAAAGCGTCAATTTTTGATTTACATCATTAATTGGAATGGCTAGACGAGTCGGTCGGGTAGAAATGGCGCCAATTTCTACCGGGTCGTTATGAATAGTAAATTCAAGCCGTTCGCTGCTATCGTTGACTGATAGTCGGATATAGTCACGCGTATTGATTTGAAGTCTTCTTTCAAGATCGTTCGTTATTTTTAGCGTAAGGACAAGAAACGTCCTCTCTGGGATAGAAGTTGCTTTTTTCCCTTGTACAATAATTTCATCTCGTATCTCAGCTGTTTCAATAATGTATTTCATTTTGCCGACTTCCTCAGCATTCGCATTCTTTATAGGGAATTGAAATTCTTTATTGAGATCCTGTTTTTTCTTTGCTCCGGCTACTTGAATGTTATTTTTGTTGGAACTCGAACCGTTCGCACTTGCCGTAGTTCGATTTTTAAAAATATATATACCGACAACAAAAAGAATAATGAGAATAATCGTCGGTATAGCAAAAATAATAAGTCTCTTTGACTGTTGTGACAATCGCGGTAAATTCCTGAACCGATTTTGGAATGAATAATTGTTAAGTCTTCTAATATGAATCATAGTGGTTATTCCATAAAAAAGCCCCGTAATAGGGGCAGTTAATCGATTTTCATCTTACCAAATAAAATCCTCTTGTCAAGAGATTAAACTAGATCAGATCATGAAACACGTAACACATAACAGTAAACAAAATTGCGAATTATTAATTTTATGTTTATTGTTCCATGTTCCATGCTCTATGTTTTATGATTGAGTGACGGTTATCGTTGTCGTTTGACTATCTGAAGATTTTTCCATTTCTATTCTTATTTCATGTCCATCTTTTGCACCAACGAGAACATTTTTCACCTGACCATTTGTTTTTGTTGTAACAAATGAACGAGTAGAGTATCCATTTAATTGAATTTTAGATTTATACCAGTCAGTAATAGTATCAGGATTATCACTCGATGTAAGAGATAATGAGTTATTTGTTTGAGATACGGTGAAGCTCCCTGGATATTGCCATGCGGAAAGAGAAGTGGAAGTATTGGTATGAGAAGGCACTGGTGTTGCCGTTGACAGAGGTGATGCGGTTGAAGTAGGAGTTTTTTGTGATGACTCTGTAGTCGGTGCCGTTGGCGGTGTATCGGTTGGGGTTGAAGTAGGTTCCTCCTGGGTTTGTTCCGGTGTCGGAGCAAAAATACCTTTGACTTGTGAAGATGAGGAAATAGCTCGCCAACTCGCAAATCCTGTCAAAAGGAACAGCGTTATGATAGTAATAAGGGGAGCAGTGATATTCATGTTCTTAAAGTATACCTTGTCATGCAAGAGGACGGGTAACTCATATCTTGACTTACCCGCCATGCTCATCCATAATGAGCATATCATGAATGCTATAACAGCAACGATAACTCATTTATTTACTCCTCATCATACGAATAATCATCGGCCTCGCATTCTTCACCCGGAAATGCTTGTTGCTATAGCGGCCGTCGTATTTGTTCTGCATACTACTATGCAGATTACGGCACAATCGTACCCTTTGATCTTGGGCTATGCAACCAATATCTCTGTTGAAGATTTACTTTTTTATACTAATCAGGAACGTCTTAACCATGGGCTTAATTCTTTACAGCTTAATACAGCCTTATCTAGAGCCGCAGAGAAAAAGGCAGTGGATATGTTTGAAGATAACTATTGGGCACATACAGCGCCTGATGGGGCAACTCCCTGGGATTTTATAGTGACTGAAGGATATTCCTATTCATATGCGGGCGAAAATTTGGCCCGTGATTTTTCAGACAGCAAAGGAGTAGTGGTTGCTTGGATGAATTCTTCGTCTCATAGAGACAATCTGTTACGGGGAGAGTATCAGGAGATTGGGTTTGCTGTGGTAAACGGATCACTTGACGGAAACGAGACAACGCTCGTTGTCCAGATGTTTGGTACGCCACAAATACGTCGTCCTATTATTACTAATGCATCAATATCAGATACGAATGAAGTGGCTATGCAAGTGCCTACGCCAATAGTTTCATCCAATACCCTTTCCCGTGCTGTAAAAAAGCCGGTAATTGATCAGGCATCTATGCAAAGAAACGTCGGCTATACTATTATGGGTGTGCTGGGTACCGTACTTATTGTTGACAGTTTTCTTATATGGAAAAGAAAAACAGTCCGTATAGCAGGGCATAACCTTGCACATTTCATATTCATTGTCAGCCTTATTGGTTTCGTTATACTCAGTAGTAGAGGTTCGATTCTTTCATCAGTACAATGAGAAAACATCACTCGAAACAAACAATCTTTGGACTCACTGAACTTGATCTTTGGCATCATACCGTACTCATTTTTATACTCACGACGGCGCTCTTTGCATTCCTCTTTTTTTCACCGTCAAAAATCTTGCAGTTTACTATTGGGTGCATCGCAGCTCTTTTATATGTTGGATGGGGTGTATTGCATCATTATATAGATGGAGATCTGCATTTTAAAAATGTGATAGAATACATTCTCTTTGCAGTCTTAGGATTAGTTATTCTGACCGGAATACTTATATGAAAGGCGTCATTTTAGCGGGAGGAAAAGCTACACGGCTCCTTCCACTGACCAAAATAACATCTAAACAATTGCTTCCCGTTTACAATAAACCGATGATTTACTATCCAATTAACACGCTCGTAAAAGCGGGTATCTCAGAGATTCTGGTTATTATGGCTCCCGATTATGCTGGACATTTTTTGCGCTTATTGGGATCAGGTAAAGATTTTGGATGCAAATTTTCGTATGAAATACAAGAAGAACCGAGGGGATTGGCCGATGCATTTATCATTGGGGCAAATTTTATTGGAAGAGATCATGTTGCCATGATTCTTGGAGATAATATATTTGATTACGATTTTTCTCGTGCAATTAGTGAATTTAATGATGGCGCTCTTAATTTTGTTAAAGAGGTTCAAGATCCTGAACGGTACGGGGTAGTAGAATTTGATGAGAATAAAAAAGTACTGTCTATTGAGGAAAAACCTGCACAGCCAAAAAGTAATTTTGCTTCAGTAGGACTCTATGTATATGACTCGAAAGTTACGGAAATTGCTCGAAATTTAAAGCCATCAAAACGTGGAGAGATTGAAATTAATGGTGAACCGAGTGTGAATAACGAATATCTCAAGTTAGGTGAACTAACTGTTGAAATATTTGATGGATTTTGGGAAGATGCAGGCACGTTCGATTCTTTACTTAGGGCAAATAATTATTGGGCAGAGAAAGTAAAAAACTAATGCATGACGCAAATTCAACATCACGAATAACTCAAGTCAAACTAGAAGAGGTAAAAAAAGTAACGACTTATGATCTCTCAAAAAATGAGAACGGGTTTCTCATTGAGTTGTTCAAAGACTTCGACGGGAAGAAGACAGAAGTCTACTTAACCGCCGCAAAGCCCGGTGCATTTAAAGGGTATCATAAACATAATATCCGCGGTTCCCGTTATATATGTATCAAGGGTACCATGAGAATCATTTTATATGTCAATGGAAAACGCGAAGAACATATTCTAACTTCAAATCCACCGATGCGGTTGTACATTCCTCCTCATGTGCCGACGGGCTTGCAAAATATCAGCGATGAAGATGCCTGGCTTATTAACTATCCCGATCCAGCCTACGATCCGGAATTGAAAAACGAGCAAGTAGACTATACTCAAGAAGAGTTGGAAAGGTCATTGAAACATTAAAACATGAAACTTCTTGTTACCGGTGGTGCTGGATTTATAGGATCAAACTTTATTCGTTATTGGTTAAAAAATCACTCAGAAGATTCTATTGTTAATCTGGATGCGTTAACGTATGCTGGCAACCTGGAGAATTTGAGTGCGGTTGAAAAAAATCCGCATTATTCATTCATTAAGGGAGATATAACTGATCCAGAAAAAGTTGATCAAGCAATGAATGAAGTTGATTGGGTAGTGCATTTTGCAGCTGAGAGCCATGTAGACAGATCGATTACTGGACCGGCCGCCTTCGTTAAAACAAACATTATTGGTACAGAAGTATTACTTGATGTAGCTCTTAAACATAACGTCAAACGGTTTCATCACGTTTCAACCGACGAAGTATTTGGTGCTCTCGAACTCGATTCAACAGACAAGTTTAACGAAACAACTCCTTATGATCCCCGCAGTCCATACTCTGCAAGCAAAGCTGGATCTGATCATCTTGTTCGAGCATATTACCATACGTATCAACTGCCCATAACGATAACAAATTGTTCAAATAATTTTGGTCCGTATCATCATCCAGAAAAGATTATTCCGCTCGCTATAACCAATCTACTGGAGAATAAAAAAGTTCCTATCTATGGAGACGGTTTGCATGTACGAGACTGGTTGTATGTTGAAGATCACTGTCGGGCAATCGATCGGGTTTTAGCAGACGGGAAAATAGGAGAAACCTATTGCATCGGCGGATTAACGCACGACATTAACAATCTGGAAGTGGTAAAAAAGATTATCGCACTGATGGGAAAAGATGAATCACTTATTGAATTCGTCAAAGATCGTCCGGGACACGATCGCCGGTATGCTATTGATTGGTCAAAAATTAAAAACGAACTGGGTTGGGAGCCCAAGTATGATTTTGACACGTGGCTTGGAAAAACAATTGAATGGTTTAAAGAACATGAGAGTTGGTGGAGAAATGTTAAATCTGGCGAATATAGAGAGTATTATGAGAAACAGTATAGTAATTCGTAACTTATTCATATCATTGTCATTTTGAAGGAGCGTTAGCGACTGAAGAATCTTAAGAGATCCTTCGACTCACTTTGTTCGCTCAGGATGACAACGACAATGACAATTCTCGGCACTGGTTTATCGGGTATGATTGGGTCTTGTATTCAGGAGACGCTTCATAATACGTATTCTTTTGAAGATTTAAGTACTGAATCGGGAGTCGATATTCGAAATTTTGATCAGGTCTTGGATCGAGTTAAAAAATCCTCATCCGCAGTGGTTCTCCATCTGGCAGCAAAAACAGACGTGGACGGGTGTGAAAAAGACAGAATTAAAGATTCTAAAATCCTAAGATCTCTGTCGAAGCCAGATCTCGCTTTGCGAGACAAAGATCCTATGGATTTTGATATTGATTGGAAAGAATGGAAAAATGAGAATACTGCGTATGCCGTTAATGTTGTTGGTACGTTAAATATTGTTCGTGCTTGTAAAGAAGCCAATAGAAGACTCATTTACATTTCGACTGATTTTGTATTTGATGGCCGGGAGAATAAAACGTATAGTGAAGATGACAAGCCAAATCCGATCAATTATTATGCGCAGACAAAGTGGTGGGGAGAACAGGTTGTTCGAAATTTACTTACTAATTATGTAATCGTTAGATTTGCCTATCCGTATGGTACTCACCATGCGGTAAAGAAAGATTTCGTTCGAATCATTCGTTCTCGCCTCGAATCGGGAGAAGAAGTTGCCGGAATAACCGATCAAATCATCACCCCCTCGTTTGCTCCTGACATCGCTTACGCCTTGGATCATCTTATTGGACATGCGGTGTCAAATCAAACATTCCATTTGGTCGGATCTGATTCGCTTTCTCCCTATGATATTGCTGTTGCAATTGCGGATCAATTTGGATATGATACCCAGGTAATTAAAAAAACAACGGTTGAAGAGTTCTATAAAAACAGGGCTTCGCGTCCGCAATTTCTTACCGTAAGCAATGAAAAGATTCGGAAACGCGGAGTTGACATGAAAACATTTCGGGAAGGACTTGCATCACTATGACTATTACTATAGTTGGACACGGATATGTAGGATTGGTCACGGCAGCTGTTTTTGCTGACCTGGGTAATACGGTCTGGGTCATTGGACGTGACAAAAATAAAATCGCAAAATTAAAAAAAGGCGATCCTCTCTTTTATGAACCGGGACTTTCTGAAATGTTACAGCGCAACCTGAATGCAGGAAGACTCAAATTTACGCTCGAATATACCGAGGCAATACCATCCTCATCAGTCGTATTTATCGGCGTTGGAACGCCGCCTAAGGAAGACGGATCAGCGGACTTATCCAATGTTTTGACAGTTGTTGAGAATATTGGGAAGCATATTAATAATTATATTGTCGTAGCGTGCAAAAGCACCGTACCCGTGGGGACGAATCGAAGAATTAAAGACATTATCCTTAAAAAGTGCAAAATGCACCCAAGTAAATTTGATGTTGCTTCTTGTCCTGAATTTTTACGTGAGGGGAACGCGCTATCTGATACGCTCCATCCCGACCGCGTCGTTATTGGCACTGAAAATAAAAAAGCACAGGAAGTGCTTCTTGAGTTTCATGAGCCTATCGATGGGGAGCGAGTGCTCACCACTATTGAAAGCGCTGAGATGATCAAGTATGCATCAAACTCTCTTCTGGCTACCAAAATTTCATTTGCCAATATGATTGCATTTCTTTGCGATAAAGTCGGTGCTGATGTAGAGCAAGTATTGCAGGGAGTTGGTCTCGACCACAGACTTGGAAGATCATTTTTATACCCTGGTGTTGGATACGGCGGATCATGTTTGCCCAAAGATGTGAATGCGCTTATTAAAACCGGTGAGCAATACGGTGAATCTATGGATCTTCTGAAAGAAGTAGAGCATATAAATCAGCAATCACGAGAGCGTTTGATTGGCAAAGTATCTGTTTTGTTAAATGAGATTAAAACAAAGAGAACCGTTGCGATTTTAGGACTTGCTTTTAAACCAGACACAGATGACTTGCGAGAAGCACCTTCTCTGAAAGTGATTGGCTCATTACTCAGTAAATATCCTGATATTCGTATCCAAGTATTTGATCCCATCGTTAAACAAGATAATCACCCGTTGTTTAAAAATGTGATATACTCAAACGATCCGTACAAAGCGGCGACTAAAGCTGATGTTTTGATTATTTTAACCGAATGGAATGAGTTTCGGAAACTTAATCTTGAGAAAGTTAAAAAACTCATGCGCGGTTCAGAAATTATTGACGGAAGAAATATTTACGAACCGAACGCCGTCAAAAAGTTAGGGTTTTCTTATCAAGGAGTCGGCAGAAGTTAACTTATGAAGAAAGCACTTATTACCGGTATTACAGGATTTGCGGGTAGTCATTTAGCTGAACTTCTGCTCAAGGAAGGATATGAAGTATACGGAACGACGCGTCCGCGAAGTAAAACTGAACATATCGATCATATACGGGATCAATTGACACTTTTTGATGCCGATCTGGTTGATTCCCACAGTCTCTATACCGTACTTGCCGAAATCAAACCTGATTTTATTTTTCATCTTGCCGCACAAGCATTCGTTCCTACTTCATGGAGCAGTCCGGCGACGACGATGGAAGCAAATGTGATCGGAACAATCCATCTGTTTGAAGCAGTCCGGCGGGCAAAAATTGATCCCGTTATTCAGATTGCCTGCTCTTCAGAAGAATATGGGCTGGTTCATAAAGATGAAACGCCGATCAATGAGAAGAATGAATTGCGTCCACTGTCCACGTATGCGGTTTCAAAAATTGGTATGGATTTTTTGGGATATCAATATTTTAAGAGTTATGGCATACGTATTATTCGAACGCGCGGATTTAACCACACCGGTCCTCGTCAGGGTGATGTCTACGTATGTTCAACGTTTGCAAAGCAGGTCGCACTGATAGAAGCCGGAAAAACCAAGCCGGTCATTAAAGTTGGAAATCTTGAATCGTATCGTGATTTTACCGATGTTCGTGATATAGTGCGTGCATATCTATTAGCAGTCGAAAAATGCGAGCCAGGAGATGTATACAATATTGCAGGCGAAAAAGCGTGGAAAATAAAGGATGTTCTGGAGATGTTGCGTAAATTGAGCAAGAAAGAAATTACCATTGAAGAAGATCCGGCACGTATGCGTCCTTCAGATGTAGAATTACTCATCGGTGATGCAACGAAGTTTAAAAATAAAACCGGATGGAAGATGGAAATCCCCTTCGAACAAACTCTTCAGGATCTTCTTGATTACTGGCGCGCACGTGTTTAAAATATAGATATGCCGCATGTTGTCATTATTCTTCCCACATATAATGAGGCTGACAATATTAGACAGCTTATTAAACAGCTTACGGACGTATTTAAACAGGAAGAAGAGGCTTATCAATTTTCTATTTTGGTAGTAGATGATATGTCTCCTGATAAAACGGCTGATATTGTTCAAGAACTTCAGAAAAGACATTCAAACATCGAGTTATTACTGGGAGAGAAGAGAGGACTCGGTGCCGCTTATGTCCGTGGTATGCACTATGCAGTTGATAAAATGCAAGCAGACATTCTTTTTCAGATGGATTCGGATTTATCCCATGATCCCAAAGTAATACCCTCTTTCTTACGAAAAATTGAACAAGGCGCTGACTATGTGGTTGGCAGTCGGTATATATCGGGTGGTTCAATTCCTGAAAACTGGGGAATAGACCGTAAAATTTATTCCATTGCCGGAAATCTGGTAATCCGATTCGGCTTGATGATTCCTCGGATTCACGAATGGACGAGTGGGTACCGCGCCATGCGCACTGAGGTATTTCGAAAAATCAGGCATGGCTTAGAAAAATATCGAGGCTATATATTCCAAATTGCCTCCATGCATCGGGTAGTAAAAGCACATTTTGCCATAGCAGAAGTACCTATTAGTTTCATTGACCGTAAATATGGAAAGTCGAAAATTATTCCAAAAGAATATATACCTGATATTCTCCGCTATATTTTACTCAATTCAAGTTTCGTGAGATTTTTCATAACAGGACTATTTGGATTTGGTCTCGATTTTAGTATTGCGGCCTTTCTTATTTATATGCTTCATATGTTCGAGCCAACGGCAAATGCGATAAGTGCGGCGATTGCCGTTTCGTCAAACTTCCTGATCAATAATTATTGGAGTTTTAATCACAAAAAGATAACAGGGGGATTGCCGGTATATATTCGAAAATATATGCAGTTTGTTATCGTTGCGGTCGGGTCAGTCGGTATTCAATGGCTGGGTATGTATATCGCCTTTCATACGCTGGGAGAGCAGGATATTATAGTAGGTACTTTTAACATTCATCCGTGGATCGTTTACAAAATCTGCATCATTATTTTCTTTATCATTCCCTACAGCTACCTCATGTACAACCGCGTCATCTGGCGCGCACCGGAGAAATAAATCATTCTCCCTCAGGACTTGAAGAATTTTGGGAAAGAGCATGCTCTGCTCTCTCTTGTACCATTCTACTTACTTCATCAGGTGGCGTTTTGAGAGCTTCGTTAATTGCTCGATGTCTTTGTTCCATGGATAAAAGAGATCTATTTATATCACTTCGCAATTCTCCTTCTCTCTCCTGATTATATCCAAAAAGAGTAAGAGAATTTTTCAATATAGTCAAATACTGACTTTCAGTATTAAATCTCAAATCCCATTCCTTTGATGAAACAGTACTATCAAGGCCCAGTGTAGCCATATAATCCTGCTGCACTTTTTTATAAGGAGAATTTGAGGTACTTAGAGGTAAATCATATCGAAGGGAAGCCTCGTCAATTCGTTCTTTTACTTCTTTTTTAAATTGATCAGGCGTTTCAAATGTTAAGACGTGCTCTGTTTCTTCTGATCTAATGGTTACACCCATTTCTTTTGCAATAAGAAGCCACTTAGGGTGTGGAAAGCTTACTGTTTCCATTTGAGGAGATCTATGGAGAATTTCTTCGACTACGTCTATAGACATTCCATGTGCAGTGCTTCCAATATCTATGGGTATTCCAAAGGCTTCAGAATATAGTCTATTGAATTCAAATTCTGTTTGTACGAGTGGTGCGTGATGAGAAAAGTAATCTTCAACACTCCGGCGGAGATTAACATAAGTTCTTTTATTATCTAAAAGCTCCGAAGCTCTTCTCGCAAGGGCCTGCAAATCTTTTGGATAATGAGTAGCGGCCGTAATAATACGATCTCCATCCGTATACTGTATTTTCTTTACTCCAAGTTCTTTTGCAATAGTTACTGTCCGTGAAAGAAGATGTAAGTGATCGTTTTCGATTTTATCGGGAACAATTTGATTCTCAGGATCAGTTTCGGTTATAAACACGCCTTGCGGAGCGAGTGCTCGAAGTACATCTTTTACTCTCTGGTCAGTAGTTGCGGTGACATTTACTACCCACCCTTTATATCCCTCCAATACTATGCTAATCGTCTTAGGTAATGAATCAAGAAATACACCTCGTGGATCATGAAGAGTTGAGCCTAATAAAACATCTTTCACATCATTCATTTGCTAATATTATAGCATGACTGATGCAGTTAGTTGTTGCAGGGATCTAACAGACTGGTATCTAGTGACAAGACATAAAGCAGTTATTAAATGATCGTTAAAAACTTGATACAATAGTTTCATGAGAGTCCTTCAAAAAATACGAAAGTGGATTCAGAAAGAAATGAAATCTATTGGCAGAACAGAGCTTATTTCTCTCATTATCATTCTAGGGGGTGGGGCTTTTCTGCGGTTATATAACATTCGCGGGTATATGACGTTCTTAGGTGATGAGGGACGTGATGTGCTTATTGTGAGGCGATTTCTCGTTGATTTTGATATTCCCTTTATCGGTCCGACGGCGTCGGTCGGAGGATTTTTCTTAGGACCGATCTACTATTATTTTATGGCGCCGTTTCTGGCACTGTTCCGGCTGGACCCCGTAGGTCCGGCCGTCATGGTTGCCCTCTTTGGTGTTGCCACGATTTATCTTCTCTACCGGTTCGGAAAAGAATTATATAGCCCATTTGTTGGCATTATTGCTTCACTCTTCTATGCTATTTCACCGCTCGTTATTGCACAATCCCGTTCGTCGTGGAATCCGAATGTCGTCCCTTTTTTCTCACTTCTCTATATATACGCGCTCTATAAAGCAGTCCATACTCAGAAAAAAATATGGTTTTTGGTAGCGGGTTCGTGTGTGGGAATTGGCATTCAGCTTCATTACTTGTTCTTGTTCCTTATTCCCGTGGGTGTTTTATATCTCGTACTCTATACCAGACCGGTCCGGGAAAAAATATCCCATTACCTCTTCGGGGTATGCGGTTTTCTCCTTTTTATTCTGCCGTTTTTAGGTTTTGAGGTTAAAAATGGGTTTCCCAACCTTCGGACAATCATGCGGTACCTGGCAAGCGGTGAGGGAGTATCCTACGGTCAAAACGGATTTCAGATTATCGAAAATGTGTTATTTCGTCTGTTTTCACGTCTCGTTTTTTATTTTCCACCGGCTGAGCAGATTGAAGCATCAACAAAAACTATTTATGGACCCTGGAGTATGATCATTAGTCTCTCAATTATTTTCTCAATCGGATTGTTACTCTATCGAGTCTATCGAAAATGTTCGAAGCAGGACGTGCTATTACTTCTCTGGCTCCTGTTTGGCGCTGGGCTCTTTTCTCTCTATCAAAGAGCAATTTATGATTATTATTTAGTCATTGTATTTCCCCTTCCTTTCTTACTTCTTGCCCAGATGCTTCACCATATGGTGAAGACGAAATTTCTGATTCCGGTCGCGGCTCTTATGATAGGATGGCTCGTTTGGCTTAATTTGACGGGTATTCCCTTTAGAAATGAACCGAACAGACAGCTTGAACAGGTAAAAAATATTTCTCTTCGGGCATTTGAAGCAGCAGAAGGGAAACCGTTTAACTTTGCTCTTATTACATCCAGTAATTCAGATCATGCATATCGTTATTTCTTTGAGATGTGGGGCAGCCCGCCCCTTACGATTGAAAATCCTGAAGTTGATCCGGAGAGAAAGACGGTTACTGATCAACTTATTGTTCTTTGCGAAACACCGAGTTGTCAGCCGCTCGGTCATCCACTTTGGGAAATTGCAGGATTTGGACAGGCTGAAATTGCGGGACGGTGGGAACAGGGTCATGTTGTGATATATCGGCTTGTTCACTATGAAGATGAGATGTTACAATAACAGCTATGATTAAGCCTCCGTTTCTTTCTATTGTTATTCCCGCATATAACGAGGCGCACAACATGCAAAATGGTGTTCTGGACGGTGTAGTCTCTTTTCTCAAAACAAAGAATTATACGTGGGAAGTCATTTTGGTAGACGATGGGTCGACTGATGACACAAAAAGATTACTTCAATCGTTTGTTCGAAAACACAAATACTTTAAACTAATAGAAAATCCTCATCAGGGGAAGGCAGGAACCGTGACGACGGGCATGCTCAAAGCTCAAGGAACCTATATTCTGTTCACTGATTTTGACCAGGCAACGCCGATATCGGAACTAGATGAAGTTCTCCCGTTTCTTAAAACACATGATATTGTGATCGGTTCACGTGCCGGAAGGCGGAAAGGAGCACCATTATCCCGCATCATCATGGCGCGGGGATTTATGTTGCTCAGGACTCTCACGCTTGGTATTGATGTTGCCGATACGCAGTGCGGATTTAAAGCATTTAGACGAGAAGTCGCCCATGATTTATTTGACCGGCTGCAGCTGTATCGTACCAATCAAACAAACGAGGGATCACGCGTGACGGCCGGATTTGACGTTGAATTGCTCTATTTGGCAAAGCGGCGGGGTTATTCAATAAAAGAAGTTCCAGTGGCATGGCGATACGTTGAAACAAGACGAGTCAATCCCATCCGGGATTCAATTGAGGGCTTGCGGGATTTGCTGCGGATTCGATTACTTGCTCTGCGCGGCGTTTATGAATAAGAAATTACGAATTATTCCTTTATTAACTTTTATTTATTTAGTTGGAATATTCTTTTTTTTCCTGTATTCATTTACTCAGATTGATCTAAACTTGACGCTATCTACTTCACACTTGTTATATGCAATCCAGCAATTCTTTCAAAGAATAGGTTACTTTCAACGGCCGTTATCAACTTTTCTTTATATTAGCATTGTTTTATTACTTTATACTTTATACTTTATACTTTATACGATCGCTAAAAAAAATAGATTAGGCAACAAAAATCTTTGGACGTTAATTGGCATTACGGCGGGTCTTCTCTTTCTTTCCTATCCTGCATTTTCCTATGACCTATTCAATTACTTGTTTGATGCACGTATTGTCACGCTGTATCAGGAAAATCCGTACATTCACAAAGCGCTTGATTATCCGCAGGATCCCTGGATTCTCTTTATGCGCTGGACGCACCGGACATATCCTTATGGACCTGGCTGGCTGGCTATGACCGTACCACTTTCATTTATTGGATTTCAAAAATTCGTTATGACGCTCTATCTTTTTAAAGCTCTGATGGTAGGAAGCTATCTCGCTTCAATTGTTGCGATCAAGCGTATTATGCAGGTTATTAATCCTTCTCATACTCTTGCGGGTATTATTCTATTCGCACTAAATCCACTCGTTTTAACGGAGGCTCTTATTTCAGGTCACAATGATATAGTCATGATAGCTCTTGGTCTCTGGTCAGTATATTTTCTTATAATAAAACGATATTGGTGGTCAATTGTCCTCCTTCTTATCTCAATTAGTATTAAATTTGCGACTGTCTTTCTTTTTCCTGCTTTCGTAAATTCATTTTGGCACTATAAATCAAGGGAAAAAATAAATTGGGAATATGTTGTATTGATAAGTCTTGCTGGTATGATGGTTTCGGTTGTAGCTGCAACTTTTCGTACTCAGTTTCAACCCTGGTATTTATTATATATACTGCCGTTTGCTTCTCTTTTGGTACATCGTCCCGCTGTTGTTATTTCAACAATTATTATCAGTATTGCCGGAAGTCTTCAATATATACCGTTTTTATACACGGGCAATTGGGACCCGCCCATACCCACTATTTTAAATGCCATCATGGTGGGAGGAGTGCTGATTTCCCTGCTCGTAGTGGTCTTTCAGCGGCGTTTCATAGTAAAATAGATAATATGAAAAAATATCGTTGGTATCTTATATCTGCTTTAATCATCACCGCTGCATATTTTGTATCTCGATTAACAAATCTGACGGATATTCCCATTTTTACTGACGAAGCAATTTATATCCGCTGGGCCCAGATTGGCGGGCGTGATGCAAGTTGGCGCTATATTTCTCTGACCGATGGCAAACAGCCGTTGTTTGTCTGGGTAGCCATGGCTACTGTTCGATTATTTTCTGATCCGTTATATGCCGGAAGAATTGTATCGGTATTTGCCGGATTTTTTAGTCTCATCGGCATAGCAGTTCTTACCTATGAGGTATTCAAAAAGAAGTCTATTGCACTTTTTGCTTCACTTCTGTATTTGACATCTCCTTTTGCACTTATGTATGACCGATTAGCACTTATGGACAGCATGCTTGCGACATTTTCAATCTGGTCACTATTTCTAGCTATTCGCTTAGTCAAAACACAACGTCTTGATATTGCATTGCTTCTGGGTATGTCTCTGGGCGGAGGAGTGTTAACCAAGACGAGCGGGTTTATCAGCATCTATCTGTTACCGTTTACCTTGTTATTGTTTAACTACGCACAAAAAGAATGGAAAATGAAATTGCTCAGACTTCTCGGACTTATGGTTTTAGCAGTTATATTATCTCAAGTCTATTACAGCATTCTCCGTCTTTCACCCTGGTTTCATATGATTGAGCAAAAAGACGCTACCTTTGTCTACCCGTTTGCCGAATGGCGCTTGCATCCATTTCGTTTCGTCATCAGTAATCTATCCTCGGCGTTGGAGTGGGTGGGTGTATATTTGACATTTCCTATTGTAATTCTCATAGTAACATCACTGGTTGCAGAATATCGGAGCTTATTACAGAAAAAAAAGTTGTTTATTGTTTGGTTACTTTTTGACGTATTATTGACATTGGTTTTTTTGTTCTGGAAATATCTTCCCTTCCTCGGAATAAATGATTTAGGAAGGACTCTCCATGAGAATCTATTTGTTTTCCTATTCTTTTTGGTGTCGCCGGTGATTATAGTTATTCTTGTATTTCAAAACTGGTGGCGTGAAAAAATACTCCTTCTTATTTTATCTATGGCGCCGCTTTTTGGTCTTGCTCTGTTTGGAAAAGTATTGTACCCACGGTTTATTTTTTTCATGGCTATGCCGCTTCTTGTTCTCGCAGCTTGGGGATTGCAACATATGGTCGACTCATTGCGACGGTATAAAAAATACTCTCTTTTGATTCCCGTTATTTTCATGATGTATCCGCTCTATGTTCAGGTAAAAATAATATTCAGTGCGCTCACGGCGCCCATTCCACAAGCAGATGTTAATCAATATTTAAGCAATATATATTCAGGTTGGGGTGTTCGGGAAGTCAATGCAACACTTGAAACACTCGCTCAAGATCAGAAAATTACCGTATTTACTGACGGTACGTTCGGCTTGATGCCGTATTCTGTAGAAATATATTTAGTAGATCATCCCAATATTCGTATTATTGGTATATATCCAACTCCAGATGTATATTCGGATGAAATGCTCAAACAGATTGCTGAGCGTCCGACGTACTATATTTCCAATCAGTTGCAGGTACTGCCCAAATATTGGAATGCCCAGTTAATTAATAAATGGCAAAAAGGCGTAAGTGAAGGTCGTTATCTGCGATTATATCGATTATACGAGCAGAAGCCGACACCAGTATTAGATGAAGATATATCTACGGAAGCATACTAACATTATTCTTATTTGCATTGTCCTGATAGGATTTGTACTCCGTTTTTACCGGCTGGGCGAAAACCCTCCTGGACTCAATTGGGATGAGGCAAGTCTTGGATATAATGCTTATGCAATTCTTAAAACAGGAGCGGATGAATACGGTACCCAAACACCTTTGAGTATTCGTTCTTTTGATGATTACAAGCCGCCACTTTATGTATACCTCACTGTTCCGTCTGTTGCGCTATTTGGATTGAATGCGTTTTCTGTGCGATTCGTTTCTGCTTTACTCGGGTCACTGGCGGTAGTTGTTATGTATTTTCTGACGAAAGAAATTACGAGTTACGAGTTACGAGTTACGAGTTATCTTCCACTGTTAACTGCTGGATTACTCGCGATTTCTCCGTGGCATCTACAATTTTCACGCGCCGCATATGAAGGAAATATGGGACTTTTCTTTTTCATGTTGGGGACCTATCTGTTTTTATATACGTTACGAACGGGCAGAAGATATATACTTTCAGGAATTGTATTTTCATTAACGCTCTATTCGTACCACAGTTTTCGACTCATTACTCCTATATTCTTGGTTACCGTTTCGCTTATTTTCTTCCGCAAAATCCTGAAAGAAAAAAAGAAATACGCCGCAATGATAATCATTGTATGTAGTGCCATCATTCCTGTTTTCATCAGTTTTTTTTCTAATGCAGGGACCGGATCACGTCTATCTATGGTAACTATTTTCACCGGACACGATGTTCTGGCTCCTTCGATTGACCGTATGCAATACGATCAGGAACAGGGATACCCGTTTTCCGAAACGTTTCATAATCGCCGTATTGTCTATCTTCTGGCAGCATCTAAAGCCTATCTGGATCACTTTGATCCGCGCTATTTATTTATTTTTGGTGATGGTGGAAAACAGCATCACGCAGTCGATTTCGGCATGCTTTATTTGATTGATGTCGTTTTTCTCGTTGTGGGAAGCGTTTTTGCTACGTCAAAAATTACAAGAAGAGGACTGGTGTTGTTTGCAATGCTTCTTATCGCACCCATTGCTTCAGCTATTACGACGGGAACGCCCCATCCGGTACGTGCCATTGCGATGGCACCGGCTTTTCATATATTAACGGCAATCGGCATTATGGTTGTCGTGTATCAGATTATGTTGTTAAAAAATAAACGCTGGTCACGAATATTAATCTCTCTGATCATTCTTCTATATGCCGGTAATATGACGTACTACTTTCATCAATACTATGTTCATACGCCTATAGTCTATGGTGATTTCTGGCAGGCGGGGCACAAAGAACTATTTACCAAATTAAAATCAATCGAGGATAACTATGATTCAATAATAGTAACATATCACTATGATCAGCCGTATATTTTTTATCTATTCTACAATCGTATTGACCCCTATTGGTATCAAAAACAGTGGGATGTGATGGGCACCGGAGAAATAGATCGAATGTATCGAAAAATTGGCAAATATGAATTTCGCCCCATAGATTGGAATCAGGATAAGCAGATTTCCAACACGCTTATCGTCGGTGCTCCATCAGAAATTCCAAAAGACATTCCGTATTACGGCAAAATTTTATTTCCCAACGGCGAAACTGCATTTATTCTCGTTAAAACATGAAACTATTTTTATCAATTATTATTGTTCTGATGACTATTCCTGTTCTATTGCCATACTTGAGACAAGGATATTTTCCTACCCATGATGGAGAATGGGCAGTGGTACGACTCGCTGATATGTACCGGACCGTTCGAGATTTGCAGATTCCTGCGCGCTACAGCGGTTATCTCAATGCCGGATATGGTTATCCGCTTTTTAACTTTGCCTATCCTTTTCCCTATTACATGGGGTTAATTCCACTGCTATTCAATATTGGATTTGTAGGAAGTATCAAATTACTGTTTACTCTCAGTGTTCCGCTTTCAGCATTGTTTATGTATTTGTTCTCTAAAAAACTTTGGAAAAGTAATTGGGCAGGTATTATCAGTGCAGTAGTCTACGTATACGCGCCCTATCGAATGGTTGATTTGTTCGTAAGAGGCTCAATTGGAGAGTCGCTTGCCTTTGTTATATTTCCTTTATTGTTTTATCTTGCTCTTAAAATTGTTGAAAAACCTAAATCTGTATATTCCCCCGTTCTCTTTTCTATTTTATTTGCACTTCTCATCGGAACACACAATATTATGACCGTCTTATTTACACCGCTTTTATTATTGTTCGTACTAGTGTTGATTGTCACAAAGAATAAACAGGTGTGGAGGTCATTTCTTTTCGCATTCTTACTCGGTATCGGACTATCTGCATTTTTCTGGCTCCCGGCACTTTCCGAAAAGCATCTCATATGGCTTTCAGAAACACCTATTGCTGATCGTAGTTTATATTTTGTATCACTACAACAGTTAGTTGTTCCATCCTGGGGATATGCACCACCAACTGAGTTAGGAGGCTTTAGTTATCACATGGGCATTGCACAAATTCTTATTTTCCTGTTATCTCTGGGTATGTCCCTACGATTTCTGGTTTCTAAAAAAAGAACATTTGAGGAATTAATTCTCATGGTCCTCACGGGTATTACGGGCATTGCCATTTTTATGATGTTTCGGATCAGCTCATTTATATGGAGCATACTTCCGTTATTGAAAGAAATAAATTATCCGTGGATCATGTTATCCCAGATACTTTTTTTGGTTGCCATTTTGGCAGGATATATTGCTGGCAAAAAAAATATACTCAAATATGTAATGATGAGTTTGGCGACACTTGCGTTTATCATGACGGTCTCATACGCTAAACCAGAAGAATATGTGGATCGGGGAGACTACTTTTATGCTTCAAATGACGCGGTGACTACTTCATCTGATGAATATTTGCCGCTCTGGACAAAAACTAAACCGCCTTATCGAACAGATCAAAAAGTTGAAATCGATGGAAAAGGGTCAATCCAAAATCTTATGTACTCATCAAAATCTATTTCTTTTTCTGCAGATCTTATTTCTGATAGTGTGATTACGGTCAACACTATTTACTATCCCGGATGGGAATTTTATAGCGATAATGTGCCGATTTCCATTACCTATGACAACAAATATGGTGTCATGCAATTTACGCTCCCGCAAGGGAATCATCATATTACGGGTATGTTTCGTGAAACACCAATTCGCCTGGCCGCTGATAGCATAACGGTAGTATCCGTTATTATTATTGCATTGTTTTTATATGCAAAACCGGTTCAAAGTCGAATTTTACCCATATGACCAATTTTTTCAAACATTACGAGTTTTATATCGGACTTTTATTCGTATTGTTCATTTCTATTCTAACTATTCTTCCTCTTTTCCGTGATGGATTTTTCCCCATTCATGACGATGCGCAAATTGTCCGGGTTCAACAGATGACAAAAGCTCTGCAAGACGGACAATTTCCCGTCCGCTGGGTTTCTGATTTAGGATATGGGTATGGATATCCGATTTTTAATTTTTATGCACCATTGCCGTACTACATTGGTTCAGTATTTGATTTGATTGGATTTAGTCCTCTCACTGCAACGAAAATTATGATGGGAATAGGCATGTTGGTAGCCGGGTTGACCATGTATATTCTCGGATGGGAAATATGGCGGCATGCGGGCGGGGGAGTTTGGGGAGCTATTATTTCTGCAGTTTTATACCAGTATGCACCGTATCACGCTGTCCAATTATATGTTCGAGGATCTGTGGGCGAATTGTACGCCTATGCGTTTTTGCCGCTTGCCGTTTACGGGTTTTATGTACTTCTTTACGAAAAGAATCGGTTGTCCACAGGACTACTTATGGGTATTATCGGATATGTAGGCTTGATTCTTTCGCACAATATAATCGCGTTGTTGTTTACTATATTTCTCGGATTGACAGGAGTGATAGGGGGAATAGGAGGGATAAGGAGGATAAGAGGAATGAGGAAAATAAGAGAAAAAATAGCATGGATGATCATGAGTGTCGTTTTTGCTTTCGGAATCTCTTCCTTTTTCTGGTTGCCTGCTCTTGCGGAAAAGTATTACACGTCAGTTGATCAGGTTATCACAACAGAAGGCTCAGATTATCATAAGCATTTTTTGTATATCGATCAGCTATGGGATTCACCCTGGGGATTTGCCGGATCAGCTCCCGGGCGAGAAGACGGGATGAGTTTTAAGATAGGGAAATTGCATATTTTGCTCGGACTGTTAGGGGTGTTGGGGATCGTTGGGGCATTTAGAGAGAAAAAGAAAAAACGGTTTTCGGAATCTTTGGCTATGTGGATGGGAATTGTTCTATTAGGATTATCCATTTTCATGACACTTGAGAGTTCCGTGATTATTTGGGATGCATTTTCTTCATTTATGGCATACATTCAATTTCCCTGGCGGTTTCTCGTGTTTATTTTATTTTTTATATCGTTGTACGCGGGAGGAATTGTCGCATTAGGCAAGAATCAAACCATGCTATTTATCATCACGGCGGTCATAACAATCAGTGTCGTATATGTTAATCTTAAGTATTTCAATCCACAGGCATATTACCATATTTCACAAAGTGAATACGAAAGTGAATACTATATTAAATGGCAAATATCAAAGATATCAGATGAATATTTGCCGATGATATTTATTCTGCCAAAAAGTGAATTTGAGATACCTCACTCAAAATTTGATATAGAGTCTGGCGTCGTTGAAAATCAAGTTATAAAAACAGATGAACAATCTGCTACGATCATTGTTGATAAAACGTCACAACTTCTTATCAATACGGCCTACTTCCCCGGGTGGCGTGTGTTTATCGACGACCAAGAAGTATCACCGACTATCATAGAAGGGAAAATGCAGATATTTGTTCCTCAAGGACAACATGTGATACGATTACTTTTTACCAATACTGCTGTTCGCAGCCTAGCAAATGCCATTTCCGTTATCAGTAGTATCATTTTGTTTGGTACAATAATCTGGTTGTACAAAAATCGATATGAAAAAAATGATGTCCGTTGAAATCACCATGCCTGTTTACAACGAAGAAGCTGAAATTCAGGAACATATTATAAAACTATATGAATACTGCAAAACCAATTTGAAAGCATACAAATGGCATATTACGATTGCAGATAACGCGTCAACGGATCGTACTCCAAACATCGGTGAAAAATTATCAAAAAAAAATGCAGAAATTGATTTGCTTAAGTTAACCCAAAAAGGAAGAGGAAGAGCGGTAAAAACAGCATGGCAGAATAGTAGAGCTGATATATGCTGCTATATGGATATTGATTTGTCGACTGATTTACGTCACTTGCCTTCTCTGGTCGACGCAATTGTTGCAGGAAATGATATTGCAATCGGTACTCGATTGGCAAAAAAATCGATTGTAATAGATCGAACTCTAAAACGTGAAATTATTTCGCGATCATACAATTTAATGGTCAAACTGTTGTTTCTTACTAAATTCTCAGATGCACAGTGCGGATTTAAAGCGGTGAGTAAACAGGTTGTTGAGAATTTGATTCCCCATATCATCGATAATGAATGGTTTATGGATTCGGAATTGCTTATTGTTGGTGAGAAACTGGGTTACGCGATGCATGAAGTACCGGTCACCTGGCATGATAGCCCCGGATCGACGGTTCGAGTTTTGCCAACGGCGATGGGAGATATGCATGGGTTACTGCGCTTATTCGTTTCGCGTCCCTGGACGACACTGCCAAAACCTCATGAAAGAAAAACAGGCACAGGAAATTAAAAGACGCTCGGTTACGGGAGTATTTGTAACGGGTGTCGTACAAAGTTTAAGTCTTTTTGCCGGTTTTATCTTAAGTATCTTTGTATCAACAGAGTTGTTTGGAGTGTTTGGCGTCGTGAGTGCTACGGCAGTTTTTCTTTCTTATTTTTCAGATATAGGTCTTGCAGCTGCTCTTATTCAAAAAAAGGAAAAAGTTACTTCTGAGGATTTATGGACAACATTTACGATCCAGCAAATCTTAGTAGTCGTTCTCGTCATTCTTGCGCTGTCACTTTCTTATGCCATTGGTTCTTTACGGGGATTTAGCAGTGAGAGTATATGGCTCTTTAGATCCTTGGTCATTACTTTTTTTCTGTCTTCTCTCAAAACAATTCCATCCATACTTCTTGAAAGAGAACTTCGATTTAAAGATCTGGCGATCGCTCAGGTTGTAGAAGTACTCATTTTTAATGTAGTTATCATTTATCTAGCCCTTACAGGATGGGGAATTGCTATGTTTTCTATAGCTGTATTGGCTCGGGGAATTGTAGGGCTTCTGAGCATCTATATGATACGTCCATGGATGCCTCGTTTTCATATTGACCGACAAAGTGCGCGGCATTTAATATCTTTTGGTATTCCATTTCAGCTGAATAGTTTGTTAGCCCTTATTAAAGATCAATTATTTATTATTGTCCTTCCACTCCTTCTTCCCATTTCCGAAGTTGGATTTATCAATTGGGCAAAAAAATGGGCAGAGGCGCCCTTGCGGCTCGTCATGGACAATGTCGTACGTGTAACATTTCCCACGTATGCGCGTCTCCAAAATTATCCGGACAAACTCACCAAAGGACTGAATAAAACGACTTTTTTTCTGATGCTTGCTATTATACCGATGTCTGTCGGCATGGTATTTGTACTTGAACCACTTCTTAAGTTTATTCCCTGTTTTATAGACACTTCATCTCAGGCAGTTACGTGTTATGAAAAATGGCAGCCGGCACTGGCCTCATTCTATTTATTTGTTATAGCATCGTCTGTTGCAGGTATATCGACACCGCTTATCAACGCACTCAATGCTACTGGAAAAATTAAAATCACGCTATATTTCATGATTTTTTGGACAATATTTACCTGGACCGTGACGCCGATTCTCATTCACTACATTGGGTTTAACGCGGTTTCAGCAACGAGTGCCGTCATGAGCTTGGCCGTTATCGCCGTCATTTTAGTAGCCAAGCGCTATATGCAGTTTAATCTGTCAGATCAAACTATTCCTCCTCTTGTTGCTTCACTGATTATGGGAGTTATGCTCTTTCTCACACGCACTATCTTAACCAGTTCTCTCATTCATTTAGGATTGTATGTATTACTCGGGGTTATTGTATATTTCGGATCACTTCTGGTTTTGTTTAGAAAACAATTCATCGGAGAAGTTTCCTACATTATTACTATTGTAAGACAAACTGCATCATGAAATTATCAGTTGTTATACTGACCTCGGATGAAGAAAAGAATATTTCAGGTTGTCTTAAAAGCGTATCATTTGCAGACGAAGTAATTGTTATTGACGATGGTTCCACCGATGCGACCGTAACTATTGCACAAAAGATGGGAGCACGCGTATATACCAGAAAACTCGACGATTTTGCTTCTCAGAGAAATTACGGGCTTTCCGTTGCTACTGGTGATTGGGTATTGTTTGTTGACGCCGATGAGCGCGTGTCGAAAAATCTTCGAAACGAAATCGTTTTCAGTGTATAATATTCCTACATGCAGAAGATATCTGTCGTTATTTCCGCATACAACGAAGAAGAAGTTATTGAATCGTGCCTAAAGTCAATTGCGTGGGCCGATGAAATTATCTTCATTGATAATTCCTCTCTTGATAAAACAGCATCGATTGCCAAAAAGTTCAAGGCAAAAGTATACAGCCGCCCCAATAATCCTATGCTCAACGTGAATAAAAATTATGGTTTCACGAAGGCAACCGGCAACTGGATCCTCAATCTTGATGCAGACGAATCAATCGATCAAGAATTACACCAAGAAATTCACAAGATCCTCCAGTCAAAACAGTCCGAATATCAAGGATATAAAATTCCTCGAAAGAATACGTTATTTGGCAAATGGATCAAGCATGCGGGGTGGTATCCGGATTATCAAACACGGTTGTTTAGACGGGGTAGGGGTACATTTGCAGAAAAACATGTGCATGAGCATATTCAAGTCACCGGAGAAACAGGGACATTGTCCGGACATATTATTCATCATAGTTTTCGGACTGTTTCTCAATTTATTAAAAAACATGATTTGTATAGCTCAAACGAGGCAGAAAATCTTATGAAAGATGGATATCATTTTGATACTTTCGACATTATAAAATTGCCCCGGCGCGAATTTATCAGCCGCTATTTTGCGCGTGAAGGATATAAAGATGGATTGCATGGACTTGCTTTATCACTACTTATGGCTTTCTACCATCTCTTAATCTTTCTCAAATTGTGGGAAAAACAACAGTATGCAGAACAATCGTTAAAAGTTTCAGATGTTGAAAAAGAACTGAATGCGGTACATGATGAAATGGGACATTGGTTTCTTGAAACTTCAGAAAGCAAATCGTTATCTAAAATTATTTCTGCGAAGCTAAAAAGATTATTATGAACACGAAATCAATCATGTATGTCGTGGTGACCGGACTCGTTTTAAATATATTTGTATTATATTGGCTATTTTTTACTCTCAGTACCAGAGTTGATAAACAATTATCGCGGCAGTCTATAGTCGCTTCAAATTCTGCCCAACTTGCCGGTGATGATGAAGGTGAAGTAGTCGAACGAAATGTAACGTTTATTGGTCCATCAAGCGGATGTGGCACAGAATGTGTAAAGAGAATTGACGATCTGGAGCGGGAAGTGGAATATCTGAAATCTTCTCTTACTTCTCCCGCCCAAACTTCACAAACGACAGCTTCCGTTGGTGCAAAAGAAGTATTTGTTCCGCTCGGGAGCGGCAGTTCACAATCTCGTGATTATGAAGATGTGCCGGGAATGGCTGCTTATATTGACAGTTCTGCCTATTCCACCATTGATTATGTCCGATTTGAAGGCTCACTTCGCATTCCATCCGGCGTCGGACGAGTGTATACGCGTGTTTACAACAAGACCGATGGAAATTTTGTATGGTCGAGTGAAGTTACTACCGAGACTGATAAGACATATATATTCCAGTCCGATCACATGTCTTTAGCTTCAGGAAATAAATTGTACCAAATCCAGCTTAAAAGCACCGTTGGCGCATTAGCACTCATTGAATCAGCCCGCATCAAAATAGTACTCAAATGAAAACTGTCGGCATCGTACTTATTAACTTCAACAGCTGGGAAGAAACCAAGGAGTGTTTAGAATCCCTTTCTCATGTGGTGAGTGACACCGCGGAAGTGAAAATTGTGTTGGTTGATAATGCCTCGAAAGAAAGTATCAAGTATCAAGTATCAAGTATCAAGAAGAAACACAAAATTACAGTTTCATTAATTGAAAATACTGAAAATTTGGGTTTTGCTGGGGGAAACAATACAGGAATAAGAGAGTTACTGAAAGAACAGGTCGATTATATTATGCTATTGAACAACGATACGCTCGTCGATAAAAATTTTATGGATCCGCTTATTGAATTATTTGAGACAGAGCCGAATGCAGGTATTTCATCGCCTAAAATTTACTTTGCGCCCGGATATGAGTTCCACAAAGATCGGTACAAAGAATCTGAAAAAGGAAACGTGATCTGGTATGCAGGCGGCAGTATCGATTGGGATAATGTCTATGCTTCTCATCGCGGCGTCGACGAAGTAGATATCGGCCGATACAACTCGGCTAAAAAAACACCGTTTATATCTGGTTGTTGCATGATAATCAAAAGAGAAGTCATTGAAAAGATCGGTGTTTTAGACGGCCGGTATTTTATGTATCTTGAAGATGTAGATTTTTGTATGCGCGCCAAACAGGCTGGCTTTGGACTGTGGTACGTACCCCAATCCTACATTTGGCACAAAAATGCCCAAAGTTCGGGAAAATCAGGTTCTGATATTCATGTCTACTATCAGACGAGAAACCGGTTGTTATTTGGTTTTCGATATGCATCACTGAGGACAAAGTTGGCTCTCGTTCGAGACAGTCTGCGTATAGTATCAAAAGGTGGAATTCGAAAGAAAGCAGTGTTTGATTATTATTTAGGGAGACTGGGAAAAAATATAAACTTGTCATTGCGAGGAGCATAGCGGCGTGGCAATCTTATCTTTGAGATTGCTTCTCCTTCACTTCGTTCAGGATCGCAATGACCTAACATACTATGAACTTATCCGTCATTATTATTACTAAAAACGAAGAAGAATTGATTTCTGATTGTATAAAGTCAATATCCTTTGCTGATGAAGTTATCGTCATTGATAGTGAGTCAACAGATAAAACGGTAGATATTGCCAGGAAATTAGGAGCGCAAATTGTCACAAAAAAATTCACCAACTATGCCGATCAGAGAGCCACGGCACTGAAACATGCAAAGGGAAAATGGTTACTCTATATTGATGCAGACGAGCGAGCGAGTGAAAAACTGCATGAAGAAATTGTAGAAGTCGTCAACCGCAAACCGCAAACCGCAAACGGTACTGATTCAATAGTTGCTTTCCGGATTCCCCGACAGAATTATTATTTAGGAAAGAACAAGTGGCCACATATTGAGTATCTTGAACGGCTGTTTCTAAAAGAAAAATTGGTTGGGTGGGAAGGCGCAGTTCACGAACATGCCATTTATACAGGGGAAGTAGGAACATTACAAAATCCAATCATTCACTACACACATCGAAATTTAGAACTCATGACCGCCAAAACAAATCAATGGTCAGAAGTTGAAGCAGATATGTTGCTCGCTTCACATCATCCTCTGATGAATGAACTGCGATTTATTCGCATTATGCTGACTAAATTCTTCGATTCATATATCAAACAAGGAGGATGGAAAATTGGAACGCCTGGATTGATCGAAAGTCTGTATCAGGCATATAGTTATTTTATTATTTACGCGAAACTGTGGGAGAAGCAAAATAAATTAAGAGTTAAGAAATAAAAAATGGAAAACAGATTATCTGAAAATGTTCAGACTCAACTTGATGAGTTGCAGGGAATTGTTAACTCAATACGAGACGCTGGATTAACAGATTCTCAAATTGCTTTACTATTAAAAATGTATTGCGATCTAAAAGTAGATGAAGCAATTGGAATCTACCACCAAAATTTGATTCAGTCAGGTGTATTATCCGCATCGACCGATGAAGATAAACCTTGGTGGAAGGTATGGTAAAAAAAATTATTCACTCTTATTGGCCCATCTTGTTTATTGTTGTCATATGGTTAATTTTTGTCCATCCGTACTTTTTCAAAAACCTCGTCCCGTTTCCGTCAAGATACTTGGTTGACTTTTTTCCTCCCTGGAACAACCTCTATGCTCATCCGTATAAAAACGGAGCTATGCCGGATATCATTACTCAAATTTATCCGTGGAAACAGCTAACGATCGATAGTTGGAAATCCGGCCAAATACCCGGGTGGAATCCGTATCAATTTTCCGGCAACCCTCATCTTGCAAACGTGCAATCAGCAGCATTTACTCCGTTTAATCTTCTGTTTTTTGTATTGTCGTTTATCGATGCCTGGAGTGTTCTCGTTCTATTACAGCCATTTTTAGCAGGATTGTTTATGTACCTATTTATGCGATCATTAAAAGTCAATAAATACGGATCAACACTCTCCAGCATTAGTTTTATGTTTTGTGGATTTATAGTCAGTTGGATGGCGTATGGGACGCTTGCCTATACCGCTTTGTATATACCATTACTTTTGTATGGAATCAATCGATACTTTGAAAAAGGGGATCTTGTTTCAACGGTACTTATTAGTGCATCGGTTCCCCTTTCCTTTTTGAGCGGTCATATCCAGATGAGTATTTATTTTCTCATTATTGGATTTGTCTATGCTTTTTTCTCTTCTTGGCAAAACAAATCTCTTAACCGCTTCTTTGTCATAAGCTTCTATATGTTGATTGGTCTCGTTATTTCTCTTCCTCAACTCCTGCCATCTATTTCATTATACAATCAAGCAATCCGAAGTGAATTATTCAAAAATGTTGAGGCAATACCGCTTCCCTACGCTATTACTATTCTCGCGCCCGACTTTTTCGGAAATCCGGTCACGCGCAACGATTGGTATGGTCATTACGCTGAATGGGGAGGATTTGCCGGAGTCGTGGGATTCATTTTTGCAGGACTTACGTTATGTATGAGGAATAAATCAAAATATACCGTATTTTTTATCGCACTTGCTTTCGTCACTCTTCTACTTGCTTTAGAAACACCTCTGGCGTCTCTGATTGTAAGCTTTAAAATACCCGTTATTTCGACAAGCGGAACATCACGGATTATTGTATTGTTTTCA